>JAEWYJ010000333.1 GCA_023395695.1 Bacillota bacterium
AGGTTATTCCGGTAGAGGGTGCCACCGGCAATTATCACACCAATTTTAAAGGCAAGGGCGAAGCTGCCGTCAAGGCGCTGCGCGAGGACTGCGATTTTATATACATCCACGTCGAAGCGCCGGACGAATGCGGGCATCAGGCCCAGCTTCAAGAAAAAATCTGGTCTATTGAGCAAATTGATGCCCAGATCATCGGGCCGGTAATGGCGGCACTGGAGCAGTGCGGCGAGGATTGGGCGGTTATGGTCGCACCCGACCATCCAACGCCTATTGCGCTTAAAACCCACACCAGAACGCCCATTCCCTTTGCCTATTGCCGAAAAGGGCAACAGGGGACGCAGCCTTGCATATATAATGAAAAGACGGCCCAGGCCACGGGTCTGTTTGTGCCAAAGGCACATGAGCTGCTCGGTCGGCTGCTTGCGGAACAATAGACGGGTATTATCTTAAAGCCTATTTATGAGAGGAGGGGAGCCATGCTGGTACAGGCTGGCGGTATTTTGGAGTCGCTCAGAGCGCTGACGCTGCTTTCGGTTGTTGTCCGGTTTGCGCTTACGGTGCTACTGGGCGGCATTATTGGAATGGAGCGCGGCAAAAAGCGCCATCCTGCAGGCTTGAGAACCCATCTTGTGGTGTGCATCGGTTCGGCGTCGGTCATGATGGTCAGCCAATATATTACCAGCACCATCAACGGCGCGGCAGATCCGACACGCCTTGGCGCGCAGGTTATCAGCGGCATCGGCTTTCTGGGGGTGGGCACCATTGTGGTGACCGGCCGCAATCAGGTTAAGGGGCTGACCACGGCGGCAGGCCTGTGGGCCTCGGCCTGTATGGGGCTGGCCATCGGCGTCGGCTTTTACGAGGGCGCTGTCATCATGTGCCTGTTCCTCTATCTGGTGCTGGAGGTGATTGACCGCCTTGACGCGGAGCATGTTAAGTACTCCAACAAACGGCAGCTTTTTGTCGAGTATGACAAGGCCGTTCATCTGGGGCAAATTATTGAGGTCATTCATTCGTTGGGCTGGTATGTGACCAATATCGATTCGATCCATGAGATAGGGGAGAATGTTTCGATTGCCATTGGTATTAACCATAATGAAAAAAAGGTGGACCACTGCTTGCTGATTGCGGCACTTAAAAGTATACCGGGTTTATATTTTGCGCAGGAGCTATAATACTGGGCTGACCTCCGCCGCAGACAAAGCGTCTGCGGCGGCTTTTTTATGCGTCTTTAAGCTCCCTGTCACCGTTATAACACATTTGGCCGGTATTCTTTTATCAGGCCTGTTGGGAAAATATGCTTCTTCCTTCAGGATGGCCCAAGGCATCCGGATGGCGTGCGAAATGCTGCGGATTTTATATATTGAACCAATTCAAAACTAAGTTTATATCAATTCCAGGTTGGTTCGACTATAAAATCGATCCAAACAAGCGGCACCGCGATCCGGTTTTACAGTCTTATTAAATAAAAGGAGTGCATGATTGGAATGAAAAATATCCTTAAAAAACTTCTGGCGCCGACTATATGTGTGGCGTTGGCATTGATTCTGATGACGGCCGGGGTTCTGGCGGCAGATGGCAGCGCATCACAGGGCCAGCGCCCTGAAAAGCAGCGTACCCCCGGCACGCAACAGCAGGGGGCTTCGGGAGGGGGCAAGAACAGGCAAAACAAAACGGACGACGCTTCTCTTGCCCAAATTAAAGAGACGATTGAAGCACTCGAAGATGAAGATAAGCAGGCCGACCTGTTAAAATTGCTTGAAGCATATGAAAATGCGCTGACAGCCGAAAAGGCGGCGACGCAAGCAACTGCCTCCGCAGCACAGGATACACGTTCCCTGAGAAAGACGGCTGCCGATGCGAGGAGTGCTCTGGCCTTAGCCCTGAGCGAGGCGGGAATTGATATGTTGAACCACGACGCTAACATAGATAGCCAAAGCAATGGCCGCCCGAAAGGCGATGGCAATCGTAAAGGACGCAATGGCCTCGCTTTTGGAACGCTGGATACTGAGGCCATAGAAAAGCTGATCGCCGGACTGGACAGCAGCGATGCGCAGCATAATCTGACCGCGCTGCTCAAAACCTATACAAATGCATTGGAGGCGGAAAAAGCCGGCATAAACGACAGCAGCCTCACCGATAATGCCAAGCAAGCGCAGCGGGAAGCGCTGACTGAGGCAGCCGACGCGCTGACCGAGGCACTGGAGAACGCAGGCGTTGAACAAAGCGACTATACCCGCCGGCCCGGTAATGCAGGCGGCGGCTCGGTGCCTTCTGCGCAGCTCGCAGAGGGTTTGGCGGAAAGCAGCACAGCCAAAACAGGAATTTTTCAAAGGATTGCCGATTGGTTCGGCAGCTGGTTCAAGTAAGCAGGCAACGATTTGCCTATAAAAAACACACCAAAAGGCGCGACCGCATTGCGGCCGCGCCTTTTTGGGTTGTCGCTTTAATTGTTGTTCAAAGCGCGCTCCAGCCAAATGGTGGCAATGGTAAGCGCCTTGTAAAGACCGTTTTTCTCGGTGCGCTTGATTACACGCTGACTGGTGTGAACCGTCTCATCAGTTGAGAGAATCTGTACCGATACCCGGTCAGAAAGCGTCGCATCCTCAAAGCTCTTATTGGTGAGCACCTGCATCATGGCAATATACTTTTCGGACGGATCGCCGTAGTACAGTACATTGCCGGAACGCACCAACGGTTTCCCCTTAAAGGTGGGAAGCGTTTGCTTTTTGGCATCAGACAATAAAATCGACCCCTTTCAGTGGAAATTTCGCTGTAACGGCCAAAGGCCGAAACTTATTCGCCAAGATAAGACCGCACAAGAATCTGGAGCAGCTCGTCCCGGTCAATGCGGCGAATAAGGCTGCGGGCATTGTTGTAGGTAGTGATATAGGTGGGATCTTCCGAAAGGATATAACCTACAATCTGATTAATCGGGTTGTATCCCTTTTGCTTGAGCGCATCATAAACCCCCGTGAGAATGTTGCGCACCTCGGACTCTTTGTCTTCGTAAATTGAAAAGGAGCGTGTTGGCTCTTGCATAAATATCACCTCTTATTACTATATTACAACATATGTTTCCCGAATACAAGCGAAATTTATGCGCGAAGCTGTGCGCCCATTGCGGAAAGGGCATTTAAAGCGCGCTCCATTGCTGTGTTAACCTCGCCGTCGGTCAGGGTGCGGTCAGCGGCGCGCATTGAAATAGCAAAGGCCAGGCTCTTTTTACCGGCAGGAATCTGTGCGCCCTTATAATGGTCGAACAGCGATACCGTTTCAAGAATGTCGCCTATCTGGGCTTTGATGGCCTTCTCAATTGTCAGCACCGGCAGCGCCTCGTCGCACAGCAGCGCCAGATCACGGGTGGAGGCAGGGAAGCGGGGCAGCGCGCGGTAGGTTCGGCCTGTGACATCTGAGAGCGCAAACAGTGCGGCGAGGTCTATTCGACCCATATACGCCCGCACACCCATGTCGTAGTTGGCGCAAACCGAGGGATGCACCTCGCCAATGGTGGCAAGGTAACGGCCATTCATGGTCATTTCGGCGCAGCGTCCGGGGTGGAAGGTTGTGTTATCGGTGACGGCGGACACATCGTAGTCGACAATGCCAAACACCTCAAGCAGCGCCTCCACAATGCCTTTTAAAGCAAAATAATCACAGCCGGGGCCGTACATGCCCAGCGCCAGCATTTTGTTTTCGTCGGGGAGTGCGTCTGCACTGTCCTTTGGAATAAACTCTTTGGCGATTTCAAACAGCGCGGCCGATTCATTGCGGTTGTTGTAGTTACGTGCGAGCACCTCCATCATTGAGGGATAAACAATCGTACGCATAACGCTGGTATCCTCGCCCAGGGGGTTGAGTATTCTGACGGTGCGGCGTAACAGGCTTTGCTCTGGCAGACGAATCAGGTCAAATGCCTTGGGCGAGACGAAGGTATAGGTGCAAATTTCGCTCATGCCCTGTGCCAGCAGCGTGGTGACGGCGCGGCGTTCAAGCTTTTGCTCCTCGGTAACAAGGCCGTAGACGCCGCCCTGAATGGAGGTGACGGGAATTTTATTATAGCCGTAGAAACGGGCAATTTCTTCGGCAATATCGGCTTTGTGCTCTAGGTCTGCGCGCCACGAGGGTGGTGTAATGTCATCCTCCTTTACATCGCATCCAATGGCTTCAAGTGTCTTGACCATGTCCGCACGGGGGACAGAAATGCCGAGAAAACGGTTGATCCAGTCCGATTCAAGCCGGATAGCGGCTGCGGCCTTTAGAGCATTGTCCACATCAATGGCGCCATCCACAGGCTCCCCTGCGCCGAGCAGAATCGCCAGCTCGCAGGCGCGGTCGGCAGCAGTCAGGCAAACGGTGGGATCGAGCCCCTTTTCAAAACGGGAGGAGGCCTCAGTGCGCATACCCAGCTTTTTGGCGGTGGTACGCACTGAGCTGCCCAAAAAATTAGCCGACTCAAACACAACGGTGACCGTGTCGTCATGGATGCCGGAATTCTCGCCGCCCATGACACCTGCGACCGCCGAAGGGCGCTCGGCATCGGCAATAACCAGCATCTCAGGGGACAGCGCGCGCTCAGTGCCGTCAAGCGTCATCAGCGTTTCGCCCGGCACAGCATTGCGGATGACGAGCTTTTTGCCCGCGACGCAGTTGATGTCAAAGGCGTGCATCGGCTGGCCATATTCAAGCATGACATAGTTCGTAATATCAACCATATTGTTAATGGGGCGCACGCCCGAGGCGCGCAGCCGCTCGCGCATCCAACGGGGGGAAGGCCCTATTTTGACGTTAGTGACGGCACGGGCCACATAGCGCGGACAAAGAATGGGGTTTTTAACCTCGACGGCAAGCATATCGCTGATATTGCTGTGGCCCCTGGCAACAACCGGGGCTTTAACGGTCAACGTTTTGCCAAAGGTCGCGGCTGCCTCGCGCGCCAGCCCGATAACCGACAGACAGTCGGGGCGGTTGGAGGTGATTTCAAATTCCACAACCGTATCATTGAGGCCAAGCGCAGTGCGGATATTTTCTCCGGGCATGCAAGGCTCGTCAATGACAAAAATGCCGTCCTCAATCGCAGCGGGAAAATCGTTTCTGGTCAGTCCCAGCTCAGAAAGCGAGCAAAGCATGCCCTCGCTTAATTCTCCGCGCAGATGGGTCGTAACAATTTTGTGTCCGCCTGGCAGGGTCGCGCCGTCGAGCGCCGCGGGAACAATGTCGCCCACCTTGAGATTGGAAGCGCCGGTGACAATTTGCACCGTTTTACCGCCGACATCCACCTGGCAGATGACCATGTGATCCGAATTGCCATGCGGTGCAATGGACAAAATTTTGCCGACAACAACCTTTTTTATCTCATCGCCCTCAATGGCGTAGCCCTCTACCTTAGAGCCGGACATGGTCATTGCCTCGCAAAAGGTTCGGGGGGGCATCTCATCAAGTGCCACGTAGTCGCCAAGCCATCTCATTGAAAGATCCATATCAATTCGCCTCCCTTAAAACTGGCCGAGGAACCGCAGGTCGTTCACAAACAGAAGCCGCAGATCGTCGATGTTATAGCGTCTCATGGTTACGCGGTCAAGCCCCATGCCCAGCGCAAAGCCGCTGTATTCCTCGGGGTCAATGCCGCCGTTTTGCAGCACCTTGGGGTGTATCATGCCGCAGCCGAGCAGCTCTATCCAGCCCTCTCCCTTGCAGAGACGGCAGCCTGCGCCGTGGCAGTTAAAGCACATAATGTCCATTTCGGCCGAAGGCTCGGTAAACGGAAAGTGGTGCGGCCGAAAGCGCGTGACGGTATCCTCGCCATACAGGCGCTTGGCAAAGGTGTCAAGCGTGCCCTTAAGGTCGGACATGGTAATGTTCTTGTCGATCACCATGCCCTCAATCTGGTGGAACAGCGGGGAATGGGTGGCGTCCACCGCATCGGAGCGGTAGACCTTGCCGGGCGCAATAATGCGGATGGGAGGCTTGCGCTGCTCCATCGTGCGTATCTGCACCGGAGAGGTCTGGGTGCGCAGCACAATTTCATCCGAGATATAAAATGTGTCCTGCGTGTCGCGCGCCGGGTGCTCCTTAGGGATATTGAGCGCTTCAAAGTTATAATAGTCCTTTTCAACCTCAGGGCCTTCAACGACGTCAAAGCCCATTCCCAAAAAGATTTCCTTAATCTCATCGAGCACGAGATTGAGCGGATGCCGCTTGCCCAAGGGCGCGTGGCTGCCCGGCATTGTTACGTCGATAACCTCGTCCGCCAGCTTGGCACTAAGCTCCGCTTCCTTTAATTCGGTCAGCTTTTTGCTCAGTGCCGCCTCAATAACGGCGCGCGCGTCGTTGGCGGCCTGACCGACTGCCTTGCGCTCTTCAGGCGTCAGGGTGCCCATGCCCTTTAAAATAGCGGTCAGCTCACCCTTTTTGCCCAGATATTTGACGCGAACAGCGTCAAGGGCGGGCAAGCTTCCGGCGCCCGACAGCTCCTGCTCGGCCTGCGAGACAATGCGACTGATTGCTTGGTTCATACGATCACCTCATATAGTTATTATATCCGTTTTTGCCTGCGGAAAAAGAAAAGTCCTTTCATCCCAATAAAAAGGGACGAAAGGACATTAAATCTGCTTCCGCGGTACCACCCGGTTTTTCGCCAAAACATCAGCGAACACTTTGTACCCCGGTAACGTGAGGTAAACCCGTCGCCGCCTACCATCAAAACTTCAGCGGCGCCGCTCGGGAGGGAACTTCAATCTGCCTTTGCGCAATCGGTTTTTCAGCCGGTGAACCGATCTCTCTTGGGCGCTTATAGCGGATGTACTTTCTCCGTCAACGCGTTATTACTATTACTAAACTAGTTTATCACAGGTCTTTGCCTGTTGCAAGAGCTTTTGACAGATAAACATATATTCGGTGTGAACATTGCATAGGATATCTGAAAAACTGTCCGTATGCGGATTCTCGCTATTGCTGGAATACCGAGAAATCGCCCAGTGTCAGTTCCGGCAAAAGCTGTGTGCAGCCGGCAATATCCGCGCAGGCCATCATATACTCAAAGTGCTTTTTATCCAGCGGATTCTCGCTGGACATGGCAGTTTTATTGGCATAGTCCAGATCGTCTGCCAGCACATACATGTAGATGTACATTGTGTCGTTTTCCATGTTTGCAAAGTAAGTTTCCAGATGCTCCTTTTCATTTTTCAGCGTTTCATTTCCGGCGTCCGCGTTTTGTTTTAAAAACGTAAGCCATTCCCGGGCCAGCTCTTCCTTGCCGGGCTTTATTTTTATTTTGTATAAGACGGTGTCCATCGAGAAGCCTCCTTTATCTTGGTTAGTTAATACTAACCAAATACTAACATATCCTCCTAGCCAAGTCAACACGAAAGAAACAAAGCCATGCGCGCCGCAATCATATTCTTGACGCACGAAAAGGTGTTTTCTGTTAAGAGATAAGGCGTTTTGTATTATTTAGGTATAGCAGCCTTTTTGCGGTCATTATGCCGTCATTATTGGGGATGATGCGGCGCCCGGCTGAATATCATTGCAATGGGAGGGATTATCATGAAAAAGCTGACACATTTTTTTTACATAGGGTTTGCGGTGCTGTTATTAACGGCTTGCAGCATACCCGGCCGTGCCCAGCGGCCGGAAAAGCTGTTCAGCCGGCCCTTTGAATCCAACATTGACGTTACATGGTGCGACGAAGTGTATCGGGGATTTCTTAAAAAAAGCAGCGACGGCATTGTTACGGTGACCCTCAACAGCGGGACGCTGACCGAACCGCTGATCTTTTATTATGGGGAGGGGGGGTACGGTATTGAGCAGGGCGAGCTGTCCTTTACCGCACCAAGGGAGGCGCTGCTTTCAGGCTCGCTGCTGTCGTCGCTTGAGCAGGCATTTGTCATGCTGCCGCATGCCGAGACCTCAGCCGGAGACGAAGCGCTTATTTTAAAAGCGGGCACCGCGATATTACGCTGCAATAAAAGCGACGGCACCTTTTTGGATTTGACACTCGATCGCGGCATAATTACCTTTTCCGACTTTATATTTTCAGACTAATGGGATGCAACACACCCGACCGATGCATAGAATGTAACAGGTGAATATTGCCTGATGATAATTGTGGTATGTCTGATTAAAACTGAACACCGTCGGTCAGAATATTACTGCAAACATCGGACGGAGTGTGATGACCATGACGGTAAAACGCGGAGACATTTTTTATGCCGACTTAAGTCCTGTGGTCGGCTCTGAGCAGGGCGGTGTGAGGCCGGTGCTCATCGTTCAAAACGATGTGGGAAACCGGTACAGTCCCACCGTCATCGCAGCGGCTATCACCAGCCAGAAGGACAAATCGAAGCTGCCGACCCATATCGAGCTATCTTCACAGTCTTGCGGGCTTTCACGCGACTCGATTGTGTTATTGGAACAGATTCGAACTATTGATAAGAGAAGATTAAAAGAACGAATGGGAAGGCTGGATGACGACTCTATGGACCAGATTAATCATGCTTTGCAGGTTAGCTTTGGCCTCAATGTTCAGGGGTAACTACATAACGTTGCTCAATGAATATGGACCAAAGCACAGATTCATACTAAGCACAGACTAAAACGCATAAACCTGACGGAACCGCTTTGCCTTTTGCGGCGCAGCCCCATGCCGGGAGCAGGGTGGCCTCCGCTGTCTTTAATAATGCTTCAATCTCTGTTTAGTATTAAACGGCGCTGCTTTAAGCGGCGCTGTTTTCTGTCCTGAGACGGTTGCAAGAACGTTGAAAAACGTGTATGATAATCGAAGTATTTTAATGCCGTTATCTCACCCGGAAGAGAACATTTGCAATGCAGTTTTTCCACAGTACCGGCAGCATTCGCAAATTTTGGTGTGCTTGGGGTCTGCGGGATAAATTCCCCGTGAGCGGGAGACGGCATAGGAGAGGGGGCAAAGCGATGGAACAGGTGCTCAGACGCAAGCTGGACGAGCGTTATGAAATTACGCGGCAGATTTCGACCTGCGGCGAAACGATTATCTATCTTGGGCGGGATATCGTCTCCGGTCAGCTGGTTACCATTAAGGAGTTCTTTGCCGATACGATTATGCAGCGCGACGATGCCGGACGGGCCGAGGTGCTGCCGGGCTGTGACGTGCAGTATAAGTCGCTTTCTTCGGATTATGAGGAGCTTTGCAGCTATCTGACACGGTTGCCGGCCGATTTTCCCATCCTGCGCCCTATTGAAATTATTTGGCGTAATAATACCGTTTACGCGATAGAGAAATATACCGAAAACGAAACCTTTGACGACTTTATGGCCCGGCGGGGGCATGCGCTGAGCTGGAACCAGCTTAAATTTATGATAACGCCTATTATTAAGCTGCTTGGGCGCATGCATGCCGACGGTATTTATCACCGCGGCATCTCGCCTGAAACGCTTCTGGTCAACTCTGACGGAGCGCTCATACTGTCGGGGCTGTGTATTCCTGCGGCCCGAACTGCCGAAAGCGAGATTGCGTCCACGCTGTATTTTGGCTACAGCGCGCCGGAGCAGTATTCCTCCAACAGCTGGCAGGGCAGCTGGAGCGATGTTTATTCGCTGGCCGCGGTGTGCTACCGGGCCCTGACCGGTATTACGCCTGTCGAATGGCGCCAGCGCGGCAAGGGCCGGGCATTGGCGCCCCCGATTGAGCTGTCACCGGAGGTGCCTCAAAATGTTTCCGACGCACTGGTGCAGGCGCTTACGGTTGACCTGCGCAGCCGTCACCGCACGGTGGAGGAGCTTTGGTGCGCGCTGCTCATGACGCCGGGGCAGGGGACCATGACCTATCAGCTGCCAATTCAGAAGCGTACCGATGAGCTGATGGTACCGCTCCCTAAAAGCGGCAGCAATGTCCGCCCGCTTTTGCTTGCCATTGCGCTTATTTCTATGGTGGCTATCTTTGCGCTGGCGCTGGCCTACCGCCTTGTGGATACCTATTTGCAGCCGATTGCATCCTCCAGCTCGCAGCCCGCGGAACAGGATGAGCCGGATGCGGACTCAGACACCGCCCAGACTGAGATTGTGGTGCCCTACCTTGTTGGCACCGACGTTCAAAAGGTTTTGCTTGACCCGCTTTACCAGCGGCTGTTTACGTTTGAAATTGAGCGGGTGTTTTCTGAGAGCCAGCCCGCCGGAGCCATTGTCGCCCAGCAGCCCAGAGCGGGGGAGGAGCCGGGGGACTCGGCACAGATTTACCTATGGGTCAGCAAGGGCAGCGAGTTAATTACCATGCCGGATGTGCAGGGCAAAACGCTGGCGGCGGCTACCGCGGAGCTTAATCATGCCGAGATCGGTTACACCGTCGAGCTTATAGAGCCGGATGAGGCCCACCGGGACGCCGTGGACGGCACGGTGCTCAATACCAGTATTCCGCCCGACAGCATTGTGTACCGAAACACCGATACGGTGATTATCTATGTGGCGCAGGTGCCGGAGCAGCCGGAGGCGGAATCTTCCAAACCGGATATCTACACCGTGCCGCCAAGAACCGAAACCTATTGGCCGCCGCTCACTCAGTCGTCAGGCGGGTCGAGCGACGCGCAGGATCAGGACTAATAAAAAATCTCCGATTAATTTAAAAACGGGTTAGCAGCCAGAACATTTTGCAATTTGCAGGGCGAACAGCAGCTATAAAACTGGCGCTTATACCTGTTGCTTAACACAGCCAGACGTGAAATGAGCCATTGGCAAACCGTTCATGGATTAAATTGAATTATCAGACCCCATTTTATCAGCCTTGTATGGCACAAATACTGACGACGGACGGAGTACAGGCTATGACCTACGAACAGGCGCTGGAAGCGATACATCGAACGCCCTGGGAAAAAAGTGTTCCGGGCTTAAAACGGATTGGCGAGCTGCTGCAAGCGCTGGGCAATCCGCAGGACACGCTTAAATTTATTCATATTGCGGGCAGCAACGGCAAAGGCTCGGTTGCAGCCATCACCGCTTCCGTATTGCAGCGGGCGGGCTATGTTACCGGCCTGTGTACCTCGCCGTATATTGCCCGGTTTAACGAGCGCATACGGGTCAATGGCGTTCCCATACCGGATGACGATTTGGCCGCCGTGACCGAAAGGGTGCTGGCCTGTGCGCAAAAAATGCAGGAGCCGCCCACCGAATTTGAATTGGTAAGCGCGATTACTTTTGCATATTTTGCCGACCGCAGCTGCGACATTGTGGTGCTGGAGGTTGGCCTGGGCGGCAGACTGGACGCAACCAATATTATTAAAGCGCCGGTGGTAGCGGTTATAACCGCTATTGGGCTGGAGCATACTGCATTTCTGGGCGATACTGTAGAAAAAATAGCGGCCGAAAAAGCGGGCATTATCAAGCCGGGAGCAGTAGCGGTTGTCAGTGACCAGCCTGAGAATATTATCAATGTCATTGCCGATATTTGTCGCGAGCGGCAGGTTGTGCTCCGGGTGGCAAAAATGAGTGCGATTGCACGTCTTTCGCAGGGATCGGCCGGACAGCGGCTGCTTTATGACGGCAAGGAATATCATCTGCCGCTGTTGGGCGCGCATCAGCTTCAGAACGTCTGCACCGCGCTGACGGTTATTGAAGCGATGCGGCAAAGAGGCTTTGCCATACCGCTGCAGGCGGTGGGTGAGGGCTTAAAGCACACCCGGTGGCCGGGCCGGTTTGAATTGCTGCAGCAGTCGCCCGACTTTTTTGTGGACGGCGGGCATAATCCACAGTGTGCCAAAGCGGTGGAGGCCACGCTCAATGAGCTGTATCCCGGCAAGAAAATTTGTTTTTTGCTTGGTGTTCTGGCTGATAAAAATTATGCGGGCATCATTGAGCCGGTGCTGCCAATGGCTAAGCGCATTGTAACTATTACGCCGCCCAGCCCGCGCGCCATGGGGGCCGAGGCGCTTTCAGCCTTGTTAAAGCGCGACTACGGCCTTACAGCCGAACCGGCTGCGACCATCGTGCAAGGCGTAGCCAAAATATTGGCGCAGGCCGAGGCGTCGGATGTGATTTGCGCCTACGGTTCGCTGTACTCGGTGGGGGAGATCAGAGCCTGCTTTGGCCTGTACGATTAGCGGCACACAAAAAGCCTGCGGCAATTTGCCGCAGGCTTTTAAAACGGGTTAATCAGTCGCTGACATAGGGCAGGAAAGCCAGATGTCTTGCGCGCTTAATCGCACTGGTCAGCTGACGCTGATGACGGGCGCAGGTGCCGGTTACACGGCGGGGGACAATCTTTCCGCGGTCAGAGAGATATCTTCTCAGGCGGGGGACGTCCTTATAATCAATATCATGAATTTTATCTACACAAAAAGCACAGACTTTTTTTCTGCCCTTTCTGCCGCGCGGCCTAGAGTCGCGATCGTTTCTATCAAAAGCCATATCCATTCAACTCCTTTACTACTTGTTTTGCAGCTTGTTCACTTAAAACGGAAGATCATCGTCGTTGTCGACCACCTGAAAATCGCCGGCAGAGCCGCTGGCGTAAGAAACGCCCTGATTCTGGTCGGCAACAGGCATAGCAGGTGCACCGCCGGAAGCGTTCTTTGATTCCACAAAAAACACACGGTCGGCAACCACTTCAAAGGCATAGCGCTTGTTGCCTTCCTTATCGGTGTAGTCGCGGGTCTGAATAGAACCGTCGACACCGATCGCTTTTCCCTTGGAAAAGTAACGGCTGACAAACTCGGCCTGCTGACGCCAGCAAACAATGCTGATGAAATCCGCTTTTCTTTCGGCGCCCTTACTGGTAAAGGGGCGGTCTACCGCAATGCGGAAGGTCGCCACATTAACGCCGTTGGGGGTGGTGCGCATCTCAGGATCCGCTACCAGACGACCAATCAAAATTGCCTTGTTGTACATGGCGCTTCCTCCTTAGTCCTCGTTCTTGACGACAATAAGGGAACGCAGCACGCCGTCGGTAATTTTGTAGATACGGTCGAGCTCAGCAGGGAAATCGGGTACGCAGTTGAACTCTACAAACAGGTAGTAGCCTTCGTTCTCGTCGTTGATGGGGTATGCATGTCTGCGCGTGCCCCATTCCTCGACGGTGGTGATGGTTCCGTTTGCGGTGATCAGAGACTTGAACTTCTCCACCAGCGCAGCGATACCTTCATCGCCGGACTGAACGCTGAAAATTGCAACAGTCTCATAGTTCGCGGTAATCTTTGCCATTTTGTACACCTCCTTCTGGACATAAGGTCTTGCACGGTTGCGCAAGACAAGGATTTTGCTTTTTACCTAAAGCATAACAGATAAAATATAGCAGTATATAACATGCTTGTCAATAAAAATTTTCAAGCGGCTGGATTTTACATCCTTAAAATTTAGCGACAAGCCCGGTTAAGAGCGCCTTGAGGTCGTCTTTGAGATCCTCCCGCGCAAGGCCCGCGGCCAGAGTAGCCTCAATAATACCGAGCTTATTGCCCATGTCGTAGCGCGTGCCGGAGTATGCCTTGGCTGCCATTCTGTCGCGGTGTGCCAGCACCTTCATGGCGTCGGTCAGCTGAATTTCACCCCCGGCGCCCGGCTCGGTCTGCTCCAGCACGGGGAAAATCTCAGGCGTCAGCACCACGCGGCCCAGAATAGCATAGGATGAAAGCGCCTCGCCGGGCCGGGGCTTCTCGTTCATGTCAGAGACGATCATATTTTGCGCATCATCATAAGAAAAACGGATTGAGCCGTACTTATACATCTCTGACAAGGGAACTTCCTTGACACCTAAAACGCAGCGGCCGGTTTGCGCATAAACAGCACAAAGCTCGGCGGTGGCGGAGCTTTCACCCAGAATAACATCGTCGCCATACAGCACGACAAACGGGTCGTCTCCCACAAAGCTTTTGGCGCACAGCACGGCATGCCCCAGACCCTTGGTCTCTTTTTGACGGACATATTGAATGTTGGCAAGACCTGCCGACTGGATGCATGTGTCATAAAGCGCTGTCTTACCACTTTTGAGCAGCCGCTCCTCCAGCTCGGGCGCCCGGTCAAAATGATCTTCAATCGCGCCCTTGCCGCGCCCGGTGATAATCAGAATGTCGGTGATGCCCGCGGCAACGGCTTCCTCCACAATATATTGAATGGCAGGCTTGTCCACAATCGGCAGCATTTCTTTGGGAATGGCTTTCGATGCGGGCAGCACGCGGGTGCCAAGCCCCGCGGCGGGAATAACAGCTTTTGTAATCTTCATGTCGGAGCCTCACTTTATTGTAATAATCAAATTTGCCGGTAAGTCACATCGGGCTGATATGGATGAAATTTACCAAAACGCTGTAAGCGGCAAAAAAACCAAAGCAAATCAGCACAACAGCGAGACGGTTGGGTCTGCCGTGGTAGTACAGCCCGTTATAATATTCAGGGGTGCCTTCGGGAACGTCTAAGGCTTCTTTATAGTGCCTGATATTTTGCAGTGCGCTTTTAAGATAAAGCTTGTTGGCAAAAACTGCGCACCAGATGCGTAAAAACAGACTCATAGTATTGAGCACCGTCATAAAAGGCGCCGTCTGAGCCGCCATATGGGAGTTATAAGCGATGACGACACCCATCATTTCGATGGTGGCGTCGGTGGGGCCAAAGTAGATCAGCAGTCCGGGTATCATCGAAACAATATAGAAGCCCAGCAGTGCAAGGCCAACCTTATACATTTTGCGATAGAAAAAATAAAAAAAGCCAAAAATCAAAGCGCTCCAATTCCAGCTCATATTGTACTGGGTGCGCAAAACAAGCTTAAACTGACGCAAAAAATAATAAGAGCCGCTGCCGGTGTAGGCCGACAGCTCCCGTGAGGAGATGCCGTTGACATCCCAGTGCTCAAAAGCGTCGTTGCCGCCGCCATTAAAGCCGGAGTCCGGCTGTCTGCCGTTGCGGTCGTATTGGCCGTAGGCGCCCGGGGCGTTTTGGCCAGCGGCATTAGCATTCTCAAGCGAGGCGCCGCACATTTGGCAATAGCGGCCGTGTGGCGGATTTGCCGCATTGCAGCTGGGGCAGATGAGCGACCGGGCGTGATGGTGCGCAGATTCGTTGTCTGCGTCGGGCTTTTGGGCCTGCCAGACAAATTTGTCGCTGTGCTGGTCGCGCAGCGCGCAGTGACCCTGCGTTTCATAGCAGCTGCGGTGTTGCGGCGCGCCACAGTCGGGACAGACCACAATATCGTCGCTATCCGTAAAAGGTTTTTTGCAGCTTTCGCATAAAAGACCGGTGTAT
>JAEWYJ010000336.1 GCA_023395695.1 Bacillota bacterium
CTCACACACCGGCGCGCTGTCGACCGCGTCGGCGGCCGCCTTTAGAATAGACAAATAACCGGACTCGCTGCCAAAGGAGAGGACATCGACGCATCCCATTCCCTCTGCGATGCCCGCGACACCAAACGCAAAGCGCTGTGCGGTCGCCATGGCATAGGGGAGCGGCAGCTCAATTATCAGATCGGCGCCGCCCGCAAGCGCCGCCCTGACGCGAGCTCGTTTTTCCGCAATGGCAGGGGTACCGCGCTGGGTAAAGTTTCCGCTCATAATGGCGGCGATATGGGTCGCCCCCGCCTCGCGCGTTTTGGCGATGTGGTAGGCATGCCCGTTATGAAACGGATTATATTCCGCTGCGATTGCCGCAACCATCATGACAGCGTCCCCCTTTCTTTGCCTATTACTATAACCATCCGGCGCATACCGCACGCAGATTTTCATGGATTTTAAAGTATTTTTGCCCTGAAATCCGCCCGAGATCGTGAAAATATCCAATAATATTCCGATTTAATGCGGTATACTTGCACTTTAGGAAATTATATAATATTATATTATGGATGAACACCCTAGTCAAGGAATTTGGTACAGGCACTGGGGAAAATCAATACCGCGGTAAAATAAGCGGCAGCATCGTATGAAGCGAAGGGTGAAAAGTGAATACAAAGCGGTATTCACAAGCGAAACACCGGATTAACCAGTAATTTTGTGCCAGTAACAGCGAAAATCCCCGTAATACTGAATGTATTCCGGGCAATTTTAATGGGCCGGGCACAAAAGCAGGGGTTGGCGCGGTTGTTTCAAGCTGTAAATACGGCTTTTAAGGGTAAAAACGCCTGCGGCGGCAACCGGAAATAACACCGGCGCGGCAGGCCGTATGTATTGCAGCCGGCAACGCGTTTGCAACAGCGCTCAGAAAAGCCCGCCGAGCAGGCGCCGGCATTATTCACCTTTCACGGTTCACTTTTCGCTCAAAAAAGCAGGAGGATATAACAATGAAAATTCTGGTCATTAATGCGGGCAGCTCTTCGATGAAGTACCAGCTCATCGATATGGAGAGCGAGCTTGTCATCGCCAAGGGCCTGTGCGAGCGCATCGGCGCCGGCGGCCTTATCAGCCACAAGCTTTCCAACGGCACCAAGATTGAATACGAGACCCCCTTCCCCTCTCACGCCGAGGCGTTTGCCGAGGTTGTGGAGCTTCTGACCACCGGTGAGAACAAGGTCATCAGCAACATCTCAGAAATTGCGGCCATCGGCCACCGCGGTGTGCACGGCGGCGAAAAATTTGCCGGCTCGGTGCTCGTCGACGACGAGGTTATGAAGGCCATTGACGAGCTTTCGGTACTGGCGCCTCTGCATAACCCCCCCGGCCTGACCGCCATAAAAGCCTGCCGCAAGGTGTTTGGCGAGAAGATTCCAATGGTCGTGGTGTTTGACACTGCTTTCCATCAGACCATGCCGCCTAAAGCTTATATCTACCCGATTCCCTACGAATATTACGAGAAATACCGCCTGCGCCGCTACGGCATCCACGGCACGAGCCACCGCTTTGTCTCGCAGCGCATGGCCGAGCTGGCCGGCAAATGCGACCTGAAGGTCGTCACCTGCCATTTGGGCAACGGCTCCTCCATCACCGCAATCGACGGCTGCAAATGCGTTGACACCACCATGGGCCTGACGCCGCTTGATGGCCTTATCATGGGCACCCGCTGCGGCGCGATCGACCCCTCCCTCGTCAGCGTCATGTCTGAGAAGTCGGGCTTCCGCACCAGCAAAATCATCGATATCCTCAACAAGCAGTCCGGTCTTGTTGGCATCTCGGGCGTTTCGAGCGACATGCGCGACCTGCACGCCGCCGAGGACGCCGGCAACGACCGTGCCAAGCTGGCAGTGGACATTCTGTGCTACCAGATTAAAAAGTATATCGGCTCCTACGCCGCCGCGCTTGGCGGACTGGATGCCGTCTGCTTCACCGGCGGCATCGGTGAGAACGACGACGTTGTACGCGAGCGCGTTTGCGAAAACATGGAGGTGCTGGGCATTAAGTTCGACGCCGCCAAGAACAAGGGCTGCCGCGAAGAGGCCTGCATCTCCACCCCCGACTCGAAGGTTGCGGTCTGGGTGCTGCCCACCAACGAGGAGCTTTTGATTGCGCGCGACACGAAGGATATTATCGAGACTCTGTAAGATTTTCAGTGTAATAACCGAACCGCACAAAAGTACAAAAAAGCCTGCGCTGCCAAATGACAGCGCAGGCTTTTTCTCTTTGCGTAAATCGGTCAGGCCAAAGCCGGCACGGCGACCGGCTGTTGCGGCAGCTGGCGCACAACGTCACATTTTGGGGTGCGAACCATGCAATACTGCACAAGGTCAAAGTGGCTGCGCACCATTTCGTGCAGCGAAAACCCGCAGTCGGTATAAAATTTCAGATTTTGCGGGTTGTGGGTTTCGAGCGTGACCAGCAGGCCCTTCTCATCCGCGTAATCGAGCAGCGGGCGCAACAGCCGGTGCGCAATGCCGGCGCCCTGGCATCTGGGGTCAACGGCCAGATAGATAATATGAATCCGCCGTTTGGTACGCAGCCGGTCAAGCCACTCGGAGTTGAGATATTTACGGCCGGCAAAAAAGTTAATCAGCGTACCGAGGCTCAGGTCGCCCTTTATCAGGCGCATGTCGCTTTTAAGGGCGTAAAACGCCTCGGTGGCGTAATAATGCAGGCGGTTATAGGTCGCGGTTTCGTCGTCGAGAACGATAAGCCCGTTCATCTCGGGCGAATCGGCAAACACGTCGCAGGTGTCGTACATCTCGTGCACATCGCAATCGAAGAGGCCGGGCAGCGCTTGCAGGCGGATTTTATCCTGCGGGATCAGCTTTTGGTACAGAGGATCTTTTTCAAAGCAGCTGCAAAGTATCTGGATAGCGCGGGGAAGATCTTTCTTGTTTAAACGATACAATCGATCGGTGTCCAAAATCATCCGGCTTTCCTGAAGAATATTTTTACTTAATTTGCTTTATAAACAAGATATGGCATTACAGCGCTATTTGTCATCTTCCGGCGTCCAGAGCACGATGCCCTCCTGATCAGAGGTGTCCTCTCCGCCGTCAATATCATCCTCTTCGTTAGTATTTTGCGGGGTATCGGCTGCTTCTGAGACAGCTGAGGCGTCTGGGGTATCCGCGGCCTCGCCGTCCTGGGTCTGTTCGCCGACGGTGGGCGGCGGTGCAGGGTGTCTGCTGTTCCACTCGGCCATGGCCTGCTGCTGCGCCTGCCACACCCGCGACTGAACCGCGTCGGAGGCAACATAGCCCTCGGGGTCAAAGCTGCCATAGCAAAACTCGTTTAAAATGCGGGCGGTTTCCTCCTTATCGAGCATCATCAGGCTGCGGCCGTCGTCGGTCAGCTTTTTGCCGTACATGCCGGAAAGCGGCAGCGTCATCTGCTTAAGCGTTACGCCCAAAAACGCGGGTGCCTTAGGGATAAGCGCAGCGATATCGCTTTTGGTAAAGTTGGTCTGCACCATCGGCAGCGCCACATCCAACAGGCGGTCAAGCTGCTTGAGGTTCAGGCTTTTTGTCTGGTCTATCGCGGCCTGCAGCACATTGCGCTGGCGCTGCACGCGGTGAAAGTCGCTGTCGATAAACCGCTGGCGGGCATAGGCGATGGCGTCAAAGCCGTCAAGGTGGTTTAAGCCCGGTACGACGCGGTTCTTGGTTGTGGAGTTGGTGTAAATTTCGCCGTTCAGGGCGGCGGCTTCGGTCTCGGTCAGCGTAATATCCACCCCGCCGATGGCGTCGATCAGGTCGCCCGCTACGCCGACATTGACGCGCACATAACGGTACACCTCAATGCCGAACTGCTCCCGAACCGTTTTGAGCATGGCGTCGGCCCCACCGTAGGTAAAGATATGGGTCAGCCAGTCCTCCCCCACGCCCTCTATCGGCACGCCGATGGCGCGCTCAAGGCTGACGAGGTGCGCCGTGTGGTTTTTAAGGTCGAGACTCAGCAGCATACAGGCATCGGCGCGGGCACTTTCCTGCAATTCCGAGCCGAAGCTGCCCATGTCGGCCGACGCGCGTTCGTCGGTACCCAGCAGCAGCACGTTGATGTGATCGAGCTTACCCAGACTTTTGCTCCATGCGTCGGCGGATGAATCATCTCCTCTGTCAAATCCGATTTTATCGAGCTTAGCGTTGATATATATCGCGCCCGCCACAGCCAGCTCGGCCAGCAGGATCACCAACAGAATCGCGATCCATCCGCCGGGTTTGATGCGCTTGAGCGCTTCTTTAATTCTCATGGTTGAATTTCCTTTGTGTTTTAATAGAGCCACGGCATAATATGCGGGTTGCACCCCTCCTTTTCAGTCGCCTTTAAATATCCTTACAGCTTATGTATCATACTCGCAAATATTGACGAAATCAAGATGTTTTTGTATTTAAATTTTAACAATTCAGGGCGGTTGAAAAGTGTTTTTTTTGGTGAATAAACGGCTTTACAAATCTGCGCAGGACATGTCTCCAACATATGGCGGCGTATCTAAGCAGTGCCTTATTTTAACCCTTTTATTGCCGCAAGCTTGTCAAAAAAGAAGAGGCGGGCAACCGGGTTGCATCAAAACGTCTCGACGGTCTGTTTTGCTTTTCCAGCGGGGACTATAACGCACCTTGGGTACAACGGTACAATCAAAGAGGCACTGCGCTCCCCGAAGGTCAAACAGCCTGATCGGTGCGCATAATCGTTGTGCCATGCTTGCAAGCGGGCTGCACCGCACAAAAAATCTCAAAACAAAAGAGAGAGGCAGCGCATTGAGCGCGTGCCTCTCTCTCAAAAAATATTTATTTTTCAGTCTGGGTTTTTCTGTTGCGCAGGTTGTTGACGGTTACGACAGCATTCTCGTGCCGGACAGCCTTCGGATCAAAGCGCAGCAGCCCGAAAACCCCCTGCATAATAAAGCCGATACCCAACACCGCCACCAGCGTGCCAATGCCCACCTTGGCCCCCAGCAGCCAGCCGACCAGCAGCGCGGTGCCCTCCACAATGCCGCGCGCCATTCCCACCGGCACCCGCGGCAGCTTGCGGTGCAGCGCAATCATCAGCGAGTCGCGCGGGCCGCTGCCCAGCGCCGCACCGACATAAAACGCCATGCCAAAGCAGACAATAACCTGCCCTGCGAGCAGCAGCGCAAGACCCGGCAAAAAGCCGTTCATTTTGGGCAGCAGCTCAATGTGGTTAAATAAATCCACCATTTTGCCGATCATCACGGTGTTGACCAGCGTGCCAAAGCCTATTTTTTCGCCCAACAGCACATCCAGCACCAGAATGAACATCCCGACAATAACGCCCGCGTCGCCAAAGCTTAAACCTCTCACGTTGGAAACGCCCATGTTCAGCGCATCCCACGGGCTTAAACCCAAATTAGCCTGAATCGTCATATAAACGCCACAGCCGTAAGTTGCTATTCCCAGTATCATCCGCAAAAACCGGCGCACATAATCCCGCATTGCCGCACCCCTTATTTATCCTTAAATATCCCGCATGGTCAGCGAAATACGCTTGCGCCTGGCGTCTACCTCCAGCACCTTGACCTTGACCACATCGCCCACCCGTACCGCCTCGCTTGGATGCTTTAAAAAGCGGTCGCAGATGCGCGAGATATGCACCAGCCCGTCCTGATGCACGCCGATGTCGACAAACGCGCCGAAATCGACAACGTTACGCACCGTGCCGTCGAGCACCATGTCGGGCTTCAGGTCGGAAAGCTCCAGCAGGTCGGAGCGCAGCACCGGCGGGGGTAGCTCGTCTCTGGGGTCGCGGCCCGGCTTTAAAAGCTCGGCAATCATGTCGCGCAGCGTGGGCTCACCGACGCCCAGCTCAGCCGCCAAAACAGCCTCGCCGCGTTCGGCCACCCGCGCAGGCAGCGTTTGCAGCTGTCCGGCACGCAGGTTCTCCCCGGTAAAGCCGCAGGCCTTGAGCAGGCGCTGCGCCGCCGTGTAGCTTTCCGGGTGCACCGCCGTATTATCCAAAGGGTTGTCGCTCTCCGCCACGCGCATAAAGCCCGCCGCCTGCTCAAACGCCTTTTTGCCAAGCTTTGGCACCGACATGAGCGCCTTGCGGGAGGTGAAATGCCCGTTCTCCTCGCGGTAAGCCACAATGTTCTTAGCTAACGCCGGGCCGATACCCGCAATGTACGCCAAAAGTGAAAAGGACGCCGTGTTCACGTCGACACCCACGGCGTTGACGCAGTCCTCAACCACACCGCCAAGCGTCTGGTCAAGCCGGTTTTTAGGCATGTCGTGCTGATATTGCCCAACACCGATGGCCTTGGGGTCAATCTTAACCAGCTCCGCCAGCGGGTCCTGCAGCCGCCGCGCAATCGACACCGCCGAGCGCAGCGACACATCGTACTGCGGGAACTCCTCCGCCGCGAGCTTGGAGGCCGAATAAACACTGGCACCCGCCTCGCTGACCACCATGTAGTCCACCGGCCTGTCCAGCGTCTTGATAAGGTCGACAACAAAGATTTCCGATTCCTTCGAGGCAGTGCCGTTGCCGATGGAAATGACGCTGACGTCATGTTTTTTAATCAGCGCACGCAGCTTGGCGGCGGCTTCCTCAGTTTTGCTCTGCGGCGGCGTCGGGTAGACCACCGTCGTGTCCAGCACGCGGCCGGTGGCGTCAACAACCGCAATTTTGCAGCCTGTGCGGTAGGCGGGGTCAAGCCCCAGCGTCACCCGGCCCTTGACGGGCGGCTGCATCAAAAGCGGCTTTAAATTAAGCGCAAAGACCTTAATGGCCTGCTCGGCGGCATTTTCGGTCAGCGTGCTGCGCAGCTCGCGCTCCAAAGACGGAAAAATCAGGCGCGCAAGCGCGTCGGCACAGGCTTCCCTCACCACATGAATGGACGGCGAAAAGCCCTTTTTGACCACCATGCGTTCCAGTGTTTGCAGCGCCGCCGGCATGTCGCATTCAATAGAGACCTTAAGCACCGCCTCGCGCTCCCCGCGGTCAATCGCCAGCACACGATAGCCCGCCACCCTTGCAACCGGCTCGGAAAAATCGCAATACATCGCGTAGACGCCCTGCGCCGCCTGCGGGTCGTCGGATACCGAGCGCAGGCAGGCCGTGCGCTGTAAAAAGGCGCGCAGCGCACCGCGCACCGCCGCGTCGTCCGAGACCATTTCGGCAATAATATCCTTCGCACCCGCAATGGCGTCCTCCACTGTTTCGACGCCCTTTTCGGGGTCGACAAACGGCTCGGCCAGCGCCGGGGGCAGCGCAGCGCCGGTCTGTTCAAAAAATTTAAGCGCCAGCGGCTCCAGGCCCTTCTCCTTGGCCATCATAGCGCGGGTTCGGCGCTTTTTCTTGTAGGGCAGGTAGAGGTCTTCAAGCGCCGAAAGCATTTTGGCTCCTGCAATGGCCGCCGCCAGCTCATCGGTTAAAGCGCCCTGTCCCTCTATGGCCGCGCGTATCTCCTCGCGGCGCTTGTCAAGATTGCGCAGGTAGTTCAGACGGTCTTCAAGATCGCGCAGCTGACCGTCGTCTAACGATCCGGTTGCCTCCTTGCGGTAACGGGCGATAAACGGCACCGTGTTGCCCTCGTCGAGCAGCTTGACAGCGCTTTCAACCCGACTTTCGCGCAGCGAAAGCTCCTGCGCCAGTTGCTGTATCAGATTCAAAAATGGCTCCCTCTTTTCAAGCATAATCTATTCGGTAAAAGGCCGGCCAAGAGGCGCGGCCTTTTGGTATCAGGCTTTTTTTAGCACAAACGGCTCTCCGGGCGGCAGCAGCAAGCCGCGGCGGTCGCCGTTGGTCACATTTTTAAACACATCTCGCGGGTCGCCCTGATGCGCGGGCTGAACCGAGTCGTAGGTGCCGTAATGCAGCGGAAACAGCCATGCCTCGGGCAGGTTATTGGCCAGCACCGTTGCCGACGTATGGTTGAGGTGGTATTCACACATTGAAACATCCAGTGCCAGCAAGTCAATATTTTTAATGCGCAGATGCGCTTCCGTCAGGCGGGTATCCCCCGGAAAGAATAAGCGCCCGTCCGGCGTGTTGAGGATGTAGCCACAGCACTCCCCGGCCCGGAACGGTCTGCCGCCGCGCTTTAAATCCTTAAGCTGCCACGGGTGATCTGCCGGGGTAACCTCTACGGTGATGCCGCTCAGGTTAAACGGCTCGTCCTCGCGACAGACAAACGCCTGCTGCGGACTGACGCCAAGCTGGGTCAGCGCATGGTAAACGCGATAGGTGCCAAAAAGCTTTGCGCCCTTTCGCGCCAGTACCGGCGCCGTTACCGGGCCGAGGTGGTCGCTGTCCGAATGGGTGTAGAGCACGTAATCGGCACGCGGCACAGCCTGTGCAAAAATAGGCAGTGCAATTTTAAGCCTCAGCCCCACCTCGCTGCAATCTGCGTGGTCAGGCGCAAGCGACAACACCGGGTCGATGAGAATAATCGTCCCGCGGCAGTTAATCAAAAAGCCTGCGCCGCCCAGCCATGTGACCGACGTATCGCCCCGGTCAGCAAAGGCGGCCGCCCCTATTGGCGTTGTGGTTAATATGTTTTCTGTTTGCGCCATGGTGCTTCCTCCCTTTATTCGTCCTTAAAAATCGTTATTGCCTGTTTGAAACGGCTATCACAGCAAACGGCGCTATACTCTTGTGTGTTGAATTGGTTTAAAATACATAGAGTATTTATCTTGAGGCTGTCCGTTGCCAAATTGCCTGCACCCGGTATTATATTCGCAACGCCACTTCTGAATTTATTTATGATATTTTCCGCCCGCCGAAATGCTGCTGGCCCGATAAAGC
>JAEWYJ010000006.1 GCA_023395695.1 Bacillota bacterium
CATGCTGAAAGTCAGTAAATCTGGTTCCATTTGCGTGCTTAATCAGTAAGAGGAATCCCTCGCTCCTCTCAAAAAGGAACCGGAACCACCACAGCATAGACGCCTGTAAATCCCATGCCTTTATCAATTCATCGTCCGTAAGGTTTTCGACCGAAATGGCAGATTTTTGTGTTACCACATGATTCATATCGGCAACCGTCTCTGCCACAACAGCACAAAACAGCGCCTCTTTTCCCTTATAGCGCTTATATAAAGCCCCGGTAGTGATCTGCGCATTTTCGCAGATTGCTTTTAGAGATGCCTTTTCATATCCGCACATTAAAAATTCTTTTTTGGCGCTATCCAAGATACGCGGATCAATAGAAATATCGGGCTTTGCCAATTACTGCACCTCCAATCGCTAAAATTGATAATTTAATTATCGATAATCGCATTATCATTTTAGCAAGCTGCAAAGTTGTTGTCAAGATTGATCGTAAATATATTTTAACAGAAGCGTACCTTTCAAGCAGAAAAGAATACAGGCCTTTAAAAAATATTCGTTGCCGCCCGCATTCAGGCCCGCAGACATGGACCGTGCATCGGCGCTTCACACACCTTTTACACGTTCTATGGCGAGCAAATTCAGAGCAGCCTTGTAAAAAACAGAGTCCGTAACCGCTGTCACAATTGCCCCATTGGGACAGCCTCAATAGCTTCCATCTAAACCTAATCATCAGTACCAGAAGTGTGAAAACAGGTGGGAATACCTGCCCTAACAGGAACCCCACCCTGTTGATTCAAATTTCAGCATTCACTTTTTATTTTATATATTGAAGCAATATTTGTCGAAATTTTAGTTCAAAAAGGTTTTGCTTGTTGATGTTGGAATATTATAGTATAATACATAAAAACACACGGTGTTTACCTCGTGATAATTCCCTAAGAAATGAAAATAAAGCGCAAGACGCCGGTGTTAGCAAAATGTCCCGGCGGGTTGGGAGAGATCAGTGTGAAAGCCGAATTGGAAATTTTCGAGCAAAATCCGATCATTATGGCGGTAAAGGACGAAAATCAACTAGAGCATGCCCTTGCATCCGAATGCGATATTCTGTTTTTTTTGTTCGGGAACATTTGTAATATTCGTAATTTGGTCGAGCGCGCCAAGATGGCCGGAAAACTGACATTTGTACATTTAGATCTGACACAGGGCCTCTCTAACAAAGAGGTAGCCGCCGACTTTACAAAGGAGTTTATTGGGGCTGACGGTGTGATTAGCACGCGGCCGGCCCATCTTCGCCGCGCAAACGCCATCGGCCTGCTGACGGTACTTCGTATCTTTTTAGTGGACTCTCTTTCTCTGACTAATTTGAAAAACCAAATTGATTCCTGTGATCCGGATCTGATTGAAATTCTGCCCGGTATTATGCCGAAAGCCATCCGCCGGGTTAGCGAAATAACCCCAGTTCCGATAATTACCGGGGGCTTAATTTTTGATAAGGAAGACGTGTTCAATGCGCTTTCGGCAGGTGCGCAATGCATCTCAACAACCTGCGAAAAACTATGGTATGATATATAAGGCCGTGGAATGTCGTCATATATAATAAAACATAATTTAAAAATTTAAAAAAACTATTGCATATCATACAATCCTTTGTTACAATAAGCAAGCGAAGATAGTTGTGTGAGTAGAGCGTAACGACTACAGTGTGGGCTGTGTTGTTGCGCCCTTTTTGCATGCGCGCAAAACTTGAAAAATCAAAAAGGAGCGTTTATTAATGGAAACAAGACCTTATGTGCCATGGAAACTGATGAATGATTTTTTGGTTGATACATTCAAGGGATATGGTGTTCCGGACGAAGACGCCAAAATCTGTGCGGATGTCCTTCTGGAATCTGACCGCCGCGGAATTGAAAGCCACGGATGTAATCGATTTAAACCAATTTATATTGACCGCATCATCAACGGAACGCTGAAAGCGGTTACCGAGATTGAAATATTAAAAGATACGCCAACGACGGTCGTCATGGATGCCCACGATGGCATGGGCATGGTAGCCAGCCATAAAATGATGGAACTGCTGATTGAAAAAGCCAGGAAATACGGCATGGCCGGCGGTGCTATTTGCAACTCCACCCATTATGGCATAGCCGGATATTGGAGTACGATGGCCAGCAAGGCTGGGATGATCGGCATCACCGGCACCAATGCCCGGCCTTCGATCGCTCCGACGTTCGGCGTTGAGAATATGATGGGTACAAATCCGCTGACCTTCGCTTTCCCCACGGACGAAGAGTTCCCCTTCAGTCTGGACTGCGCCACCTCCATTGCCCAGCGCGGCAAAATCGAGTATTATGCCCGCACCGGAAAAGATACCCCGGCCGGGATGGTTGTTGCTGAGGACGGCACGGCCATGACGGACTCCGCCGAGATTTTGAAAGCGTTGGTCGCCGGAACCGCCGCGCTGGCGCCTCTGGGTGGCATCGGGGATGCCATGGGCGGATACAAAGGCTACGGTTATGCGGCTGTGGTCGAAATTCTTTCTTCGGCTTTGTGCGGCGGCCCCTTCATGAAGGCGCTGACCGGTGTGGATGAAAACGGCGCCCAACAAATGTATCATCTGGGCCATTTCTTCTTTGTGATTAACCCCGAATTTTTCATGGGACTGGATGTATTTAAAAAAACAGCCGGAGATATCTGCCGCGCTCTGCGCGCATCTAAAAAGGCGCCCGGCGAATCGCGCATCTATACCGCCGGGGAGAAGGAGTGGCTGGTCTGGTGCGAAAGAAAGGACAACGGCGTACCGGTCGGCGAATCCGTGCAGAGAGAAATCGTAAAGATTCGTGATACATTGAAGCTTACATATCGCTTCCCGTTTGAACAATAATCGGAACTGGAGGATACTGCTATGGATTATGCGAAGGAATCGCTGCGCCTGCACGGAGAATGGAAGGGAAAAATTGAGGTGGTGGCCACAGTGCCCACCGACAGCAAAGACGCCCTTTCACTGGCTTATACCCCGGGCGTGGCCCAACCCTGCCTGGAAATTCAAAAGGACATAGAAAAAAGCTACGAGCTGACCCGGCGGCACAACCTGTGCGCAGTCATCACCGACGGTTCTGCCGTTCTGGGGCTCGGCGACATCGGCCCCGAGGCGGGCATGCCGGTCATGGAAGGCAAGTGCGTACTGTTTAAGGCGTTCGGCGGGGTAGATGCCTTTCCCCTATGTGTGAAAACCAAGGATGTCGATGCTTTTGTCGAGACGGTTTACAACATTTCCGGTTCTTTTGGCGGAATTAATCTCGAGGACATCGCCGCGCCCCGATGCTTTGAAATTGAACGCAAGCTTAAAGAGAAGTGCGATATTCCCATTTTTCACGATGACCAGCATGGTACCGCCATCATCACATTGGCTGGTCTGACCAATGCGCTGAAGATCGTGGGTAAGAAAAAAGAAGAGGTCAAAGTGGTTACTTCTGGCGCGGGCGCCGCCGCTATCTCCATTGTCAAGCTTCTGTTATCGGCGGGATACAAGAATATCACCATGTGTGACCGCAAGGGCGCTATTTACGCCGGACGTGAAGAACTCAACTGGATTAAGGCGGAGATGGCCCAGGTGACCAACCTGCAAAAACAGGCGGGCACACTGGCCGATGCGCTTGCGGAGGCCGACGTGTTCATCGGCGTATCCGCCCCCGGCACCGTCACCACCGATATGGTAAAGGCTATGGCCAGAGACGCCATCGTCTTTGCTTGCGCTAACCCCACGCCGGAAATCTTCCCCGACGAGGCCAAGGCGGGTGGCGCACGTGTAATCTCCACAGGCCGGAGCGACTTCCCCAATCAGATCAACAACGTATTGGCTTTCCCCGGTGTGTTCCGGGGTACCTTCGACGTACGGGCCAGCGACATCAACGAGGAAATGAAGATGGCAGCGGCTCAGGCGTTGGCTGGCTTAGTCTCGGAGGAAGAGCTCTCCGAGGAGTACATTATTCCGCAGGCCTTCGATAAGCGGGTGGGCCTCGCCGTGGCTCAGGCTGTGGCCGATGCAGCCAGAAAATCCGGTGTGGCGCGGATTTAAAACAGTGACCGAAGAATGGCCCGGTTGGGGCAACCAGTGCCCTGCCGTGCCATGTTTCGGGTCAGGAAAACTTCAATCAGCCGGGTGCGGCGCATACTACGGGGGTAAACCAATGATCGACTTTAATCTCAAAAAGCTGTTTTTACTGGACATGGACGGTACTATTTATCTTGGGGATACCCTCTTTGACGGCACCCTTCCCTTTTTAAACCGCGTCAGGGCGTGTGGAGGAACTTATTTATTTATCACCAACAACTCCTCGCGCAGTGTTTGCGCCTATGTTGACCGATTGATCGGCATGGGCATTCCCGCCGTGGAAAACGATTTTCTAACGTCGGTGGATGCTTTGATCTGGCATCTGCGCGGCAAGTATGACGATGCACTGATCTATGCCTTCGGGACAAAGACCTTTCGCGAGCAGCTCTCTCAGGCCGGTTTCCATATCACAGATCGGCTGGAGGAAGGCGTGACACTCTTAGTCTGCGGTTTTGACACCGAGCTTACCTTCCAAAAACTAGAGGATGCCTGCATCCTGTTGGGGCGTGGAGTAGATTTTATTGCAACCAACCCCGATTGGGTCTGCCCCACTTCTTACGGTTCGGTGCCGGACTGCGGCTCGGTGTGTGAAATGCTATTCCGCGCAACCGGTCGACGGCCCAAGTTTATCGGCAAACCGGAGCCGGAAATGGCGCTGCTCTCTATGGACCGTTATGGGTATTCCAGAGATGAAACGGTTCTCATCGGCGACCGGATTTACACAGACATCGCCTGCGGGGTGAATGCGGGAATCGACACGGCTTTCGTCCTCTCCGGAGAAGGGGTGCCGGAGGACATTGAGCGGTTTAACATTCAGCCGACAGGAATGTATCAGAATATCTGTGATATTTTGAATCACATGGATAACTCGACCGAATAAAAGACCCTGTCAGGAGAATTCCTCGCTTTGTTTTTGTACATTATCTATAAAAAAATTATATTATTAGAAAATTAATGGTTTTAATTGACAACGGTTGGGATCACTTGTAAAATCAGTATAGTAAAGTTGATGCTGGGTCTCCGCTGCATATATGCAAATTTGTGTAAGCAGAATGTAAAATCTACATAAAATTTGAGTAAAGTACATGTAAAGTCATATGGCAATGGAGACTACAACAGGCTAATGAAAAAGGAGATGTCAAGATGAAAAAGGCGATCACACTGTTTCTCACTTTCGCGATGGTACTATCTCTGACTGCTTGCGGAGGAGCCAGCAACAGTAGTGCTGTTGCCGGTGGATCCACCGCCAGCACCTCCCCCAGCAGCGCAGCAGGCGACCCTGCCGATGATTTTTACATTACCATTAAATTCTCCAACGTGTTCCAGCCCGCAGAATGGAACTACAAGGCCAGCGAATATTTGGCTAAAATGGTTGCCGAACGCACCGACGGCCATATCATTTTAGAGTACTATGGCCAGAACCAGCTTGACTGCTATGCCCAATCGGTGGAGCAGGCCCACAACGGTTCCGTATGGATGGGATTGGAAGAGCCGTCTTATTTCGCCGACTATATTGGTGACTACAACGTATTGATCGGCCCCATGCTTTACACCAGCAACGAGGAATACAACGCCGTCATGGAATCCGACATTGTAACCAACCTCAATGCCAAGCTGGCTAAGGATTACAATATTCATGTGCTGGATACCCACTACACCATTGGATTCCGCAGCGACTGCACCAATAAGGTTGTTAAACAGCCCTCCGACCTGAACGGCTTAATTATGCGTTCCACCGAATCTCCCTTATTTGTCAAGACCATCACCGCTCTGGGCGCCACCCCCTCCGCCATGAGCTTTACCGAATGCCTGTCCGCTATGTCCAGCGGCGTTGTAGACGGATTTGAAGGCTCAACCTCCACCTTAAAAGATACCGGCGCTTATGAATACACGAAAAAAGTGGCGTCGACCAACCACTTTATCGCCACACGCTGGCTGTTCATGGCTGAGGATGTCTACCAGTCCATCCCCGAAAAATGGAGAACAATTCTGGACGAGTGCTGCGTGGAAGCCGGCAAATGGGAACAGGATAATGCCGCTAATGACGAAGCCGCTATGATAGAATTCCTTTCTGCCCAGGGCGTCGAGTGGAACGATGTGGATGTTAATGCGTTTACCGAAGCCTGCGCCCCTGTTTATGACTGGATCGTCAGCGAATACGGCGCCGATCCTGCTCTGCATCAGAAGCTTGTAGACTTCCTGACGGCTTTCCGCGCAAAGGCATAAAATAGGTTTTCAGTAATTCTTTATGGCCTATTTCCACCGGGAACGCCGCTTTACCAGGCGTTCCCGGTGGGGTCGTTAATAAAACCAGATTCGTGCAAAATTCATATGGTTGTTGGGGGATAAAGGCTTTTATATGAAAATTAAAAAATATTCTTTCTGGTCCGTACTGCTGAACCTTGATGCTATTATTACAGGCATAACGTTAACCCTTTGTACCATTATTGTAAACCTGAATGTAATCATGCGCTATTTTGCCAACCGTCCGATGTATTGGGCTGAAGAGGTATCCACAGGCCTGTTTGTCTGGACGGTGTTTATCGGCAGCGCCTACGCGTTCCGCAAACACGCACATTTGGGCGTCGATATTTTGATTAATCTGATTCCGGCATCCTTTCGCAAATATATCAAGATTGTAATGGATATCGTGGAAATCCTTATCTTGACAATGCTGACGAATATCAGCACACAATATGTGATTAACACATGGGATAAGCTGACAAATACACTGCGGCTGCCGAACTGGTATATTGCCATTGCAGTGCCGATCGGCTTTGGCCTCTCACTGCTTTATGCCGTGTATTTTATGGCGATGGATATTATAAATGCGAAGAAAGGGGTGATGGGAAATGTCGCTGACGCTTCTTGATCTTGTGCCTGTCCTCATGGTATTTACACTTTACTTTTTGGGCATGCCCATTGTTTACGCGCTGTTTGGCTCCACCTTTTTCTATTTTGTCTTTATCGATACCACGTCTAAAAGCTGGTTAATTCTGCAAAAGGTCATGACTTCTACACAGTCTTTCTCGATGCTGGCCATCCCTTTCTTCGTCATGGCCGGCTCCATCATGAATTACGGCGGTATCAGCGATAAAATGATGGATTTTGCCGAAGTTCTCACCGGACATATGAAGGGCGGATTGGCACAGGTCAATGTGGTTTTAAGCATGTTGATGGGCGGCTGCTCCGGCTCTGCCAATGCGGATTGCGCTATGCAGAGCAAGATGCTGGTTCCGGAAATGGAAAAGCGCGGTTATTCCAAGGCATTTTCCGCGGCTATTACGGCTGCCTCGTCAGCGGCTACACCCGTGATTCCGCCCGGCGTCAATCTGATCGTCTATACTCTGATCGCGCAGATTTCTTTGGGCCGCACCTTCGCTGCAGGCTATGTTCCCGGAATTTTAATGTCTGCGTCTATGATGATTGCCGTATCGATCATTGCCCGCAAACGCAACTATCCCACAACCCGCGAAAAGTTCCCCCATGCGCGGGAAATCTTAAAGCAGGCAGTGACTTCATTTTGGGGGCTGTTTTTCCCGTTTGGTATTATTCTGGGCATGCGTTTCGGCATGTTCACGCCATCCGAAGGCGGCGCGGTAGCTGTGCTCTACTGCCTGATCATCGGCCGACTGGTCTATCGACAGCTTTCCTTCAGAAAACACTTTATTCCAATCTTGCTGGATAGTATTGCCGGCACTTCCAGTGTCGTGTTAATCATGGTGGCTGCAAACGTATTCGGATATTATATGACATGGGTCAATCTGCCGAGAATCGTTGCCAACGCCATGTTGGGCTTTACCACGAACAAGTGGCTGTTCCTGATGGCGTGTAACGTAATCCTGCTGATTATGGGCATGTTCCTCGAGGGCGGCGCGGCTCTGATGATTATTACCCCGCTCCTGCTTCCTGTTTCCAGGCAGCTTGGTATCAATGACTACCATTTTGGACTTGTTGCAATTGTTAACATCATGATTGGCGGCATTACCCCGCCCTTTGGCTCTATGATGTTTACAACCTGTGGCATTACCAGGTGCCCGATCAGCAGCTTCTTGAAGGAAATTTGGCCATTTATTATATCCTTGTTTATCGTTTTGATACTGATTACATTCTGCCCAATATTGGTTACATTCGTTCCGGATTTACTCTACGGGGCGGCCGGTTAAAGACATAGGTCTCTTGCGATATAATGAAATGTCTGAGAGGTCCTCACCGGGCCTCTCAGATTTTTATACGCTCCTGTTCACCTTGAGACCGGACGATTATCTTCCGGCATAAAAAGCGCCGGCACCCTGCCGGCACAAAATATTACCTCCACCCGGAAATGATCGCTTTTTTCAGGGGAACTCAGCCTTGTATGATCTGATCCACATTTCACAAGCGAAAAGGAGTACTTATGACCTTTTACCAAGTGACGATGCAACATACCGAAGACAGTTTCGAGGCTCTGGCACACATGCAGTACAATCTGTTCTGCACAAAAAACCGGATAGCGCGAACGGTGCTCTGTCTTATAGCGGTTACGACCGGGATTATAAACTTTTCGCAGTGGTGGGGTATTTTGCTGGTGGCATACGGTTGCTATTTAACAACGAGCACCTATAGCTCCGCCAACCATACGGCACACAAGCTTTCGGCGCAAATAAAGGCATCCGGGCTGCCCTTTCCCGCTTCCCGCTATGTTTTTCAGGCGGAGGCAATGCAGGTCGTCAGCCTGCCGGAAGAACGTTGGACAGAGCTTGCCCTACCCTACGCCAAGATTCGGCGTCTGGGTGAAGATATGAATTATTTTTATATATTTCGGGATGAAGTCGGCGGATATATGATTCCAAAGAACGCACTTAAAGACGAATCGGCAAATTTCCGGCGTTTTCTCCAACAAAAATCCGGACTGATGTTCCAAGCACGCTCGGCGCCGGTTGTCCGCCTTCTGCGATTGATTATGCGCGGTCAAAGAAGATGACCCCGTAGTTTTGGTTGTGCTGCGTCCGGCGCCGCTTCTCGTTCAGCCAACATCTTTAAGCGGAGCAGCGTTTTTATTCCCGGTGGTGCAACCGCACACCGTCAGGTCATCTGAAAGGGGCTGCCGATATGGGTGAAACTTTGCAAATGCTCAGACAATTTAATATGCCCGCCGTGGTATTGCGCTTGATTCTGGCCATGCTTTTTGGAGGCATGCTCGGCATAGAGCGCACCCAAAAGGGACGTGCGGCCGGTTTTAGAACCTATATGT
>JAEWYJ010000023.1 GCA_023395695.1 Bacillota bacterium
GATTTGGCTATGCCGGGTGTTGGCACAAAACGCAACGGTCGGGGCAGATAACGCAGATCAGGCGCAGGAACCGAAGGCCTACGACGCCCGGAATACCTAAAAACCGGGCCACCGCGACGGTGAACGCGTTAAGTGCCAGCAGGGCAGTACCCCACAGCGAAGAGAGATGTACAGTCAAAAGGCCAAGCATGCCACCAAAAGCGGATGGCAGCAGCGTGTTCATGGCGCCGGCACGCCCGAGTGTGCGCAGCATCACAATAATGGCGCAGCAAAGCACAACAACAATATAGGTGGTCATGACAAATCCCCCTTTACATCGTCAGCGCAGGAATATTAACCTTTTGGATATGCGCTTCATCGTAGGCGCGAATCAGGCGAATGAGATAGCGATACCGAAATTCCAAAGCGGTTCTTTCGTGAATGGTATATGCGGTGATATCGAAGTCGTCGGTCATGTTAAACAACTGCTCATTGTCGTCAAGCTGCTGCTTAAGCTGCCAAATTTCCTGCATCCATTGTTCTCGCATTCCTGCATTGCCGTCCTCGGCGGGAACAGCTTTGTTTTGCAGCCTCATGCGGGCACCACCCTCCGTGACATAATCTATGTCAGTATTGTGGCGTAATATTCCTGTTTCTATACAAATACCTTTAAAAAATGGACAAAAAAATCGGCGGCGCATCTGCTGCACTCCGCCGATTTTTGAAACCGCCAACCGGACAATAAGCCGGGTTCTGTTTTAGACAACGATCTATCTTGGCTGCAGGTCGCCCTTGCAGCTCCAGCCACGCTTTCAAAGGCACGACGGGCCGCCGTATTGCCTCTTGTCGGTGTTGCTCCGGATAGGGTTTGCAGGGCCGCCCCGTCTCCGGGACGCCGGTGAGCTCTTACCTCGCCTTTCCACCCTTACCTGCCACAAGGCAGGCGGTATATCTCTGTTGCACTTTCCCTAAGGTCGCCCTCGGCTGCCGTTAGCAGCTATCCCGCCCGATGGAGCCCGGACTTTCCTCATGCGGTATCAACCGCACGCCGCTGTCTCGTCCACTTGTCGATTTCGCTTTTAATATAACATATTGCGCACAAAACTACAATGCCCAATACAAGCGTAAAGCCTGTATTATTTCCCATTATAAAAGCGCTTCAAGTTATGTTATGATGATGTTGGCATTTGCCGATCTGTATTTTGAAAGGAATGTTATGCCATGTGGAATTTGAATGACAGGGCTGAGTTTTCGGCCTGTATACAAGATATTATTGACGACGAAGCGGTGCAGTCGATGGACGATATAAAGCACCATGTACATAATGTAACCTGCCTTGACCACTGCGTTTTTGTTGCATATGTCAGCTTTGTGCTTTGCAAAAAGCTTAAACTGAATTATACTGCCGCTGCACGGGCCGGTCTGCTGCACGATTTGTATCTGTGCGACTGGAGCAAAACCGACGTCAGCCGTTTTCGGCGTTTGTTGATTCATCCGGGTATGGCACTGAAAAACGCTGAAAAATTTGCGCTTTCCGATCTGGAACGGGACATTATTTTAAAGCATATGTGGCCGATAACATTGCGTCAGATACCTTGCTATCGTGAATCGGCCATTGTGAATTTAGCTGATAAGCTTTGTGCCTGCGTTGAATTTATGCGGCTCTATAACATTTTTAAGGCCGGGCGTGCGCTCTCTGCCTTTAATCGTCGGCGCTGTACGGCATTTTTGGCCCAATAAAATATGCTGGACTTTACTTCCTTATTCCTTATTGACGAGTGATTTGGTTTATGCTATAATATCGTCGTTGCGGTTGAAGCATCTTACGGAGAGGTGTCCGAGTGGTTTAAGGAGCTGGTCTTGAAAACCAGTGACTCGCGAGAGCCGTGGGTTCGAATCCCACCCTCTCCGCCAATTAATTGTCCGCAGCTTAATTTAATAGCTTTAACGCGATTACCAATACGGAGATGTACTCAAGTTGGTGACGAGGCGCCCCTGCTAAGGGCGTAGGTCGGGAAACCGGCGCGAGAGTTCGAGTCTCTCCATCTCCGCCAAAATCCGCACCAGAAAGCCATAGACCGGCTATCTGGTGCGGATTTTATTTTTGCGTTCATATTAATATTGCTAAAGTCTTTTTAAGAGTGGTTCAATTGCGTACAATGTAAATGCATTGCCATGTATCGCATAATTTTACCGAATAATTTCCGGGCTTGTTTTCTCAGCCGCCAAAGCGGCCGCCGTGGTGCGGCAGGTGCAAGATCATAGTCTTTACATTGGGCAACAGCGCATTTATCTGCCAATATACCGTGTAACAACAGCCGTTTTGAAAGTTAAGGTTTCTTAGAGCGCAGGTTGTCAAACACCAGGCCAAACAGCAGCCCTAACGACAGGCCTAATGCAAGATTATCAAAAAGCAGGCCGGCTATTAAGCCTAAACTTGTGCCGATGGCCAAGCCCGAGTGCGAAGAATCATCCTTTTTATTCGACATTTTTTAATCCCTTCAGTTTTATCAGCTTTATTATAGCCTACACCAAAAAGGCACATATATGAAGAAGCGGAGGAAAGCAGGCAAAAAAAATCCAGGGCCAGCAACTGCCCCGGGACTTCTCTTTTCAGACTATCTCTCGCTTACGTAAGAAACTTCTTCTCCATAGATCATATCATCTATGTCGCCAATATTCAAAAACATATTTTATAACTCCTTTCTTAATTTCTATTGAAATTATACATCGTATTTAAGTAATTACAATAAATATCACGTTAAATTTTTGTAAAGTACATCAACAACTTATGCAAACGCTAATTTATTTACACATTTCAATGTCTGTTTTAATCTCCTTTTATGGTATACTGACATAATATAAGATCTTCAGTTTATTGATGCAAGGGCGGCGCCGGCCGCATAAAGGGGGCCATGTTGTGGTGGAAATTGTGTTCAGTGACAGTGCAGGCGGAAGCCTGAAGCTGGCGCAGCATTACGGAAAGGGCGCATACTGCGGTGGGACGGTCGGCATTATTGTAAGCCATTCAGACGGCAGCCAACCGACCAAAGCCGAGCGCAGGAACGCGCAGCGCGAGCTGGAGGAAAAGCAACGCCGTGCATGGGAGCGCGCTGTTCCGTTGGGCGGTGACTCCCGCGATGTGGTCAGCTTCAGCCTTGCCTGGAGTATCGGCTGTATCACGGGCAGCAGCGTGGATCAGGAACGCCTTGCGGTGCTGCAGCGGCTTTTTAGCACCTACCCTGAGGATGTTGGGAAATCAGCTGCGGAGAGCCTGCACCAGTCGGCTATAAAGCGTCTGGATATTGTCCGGCATCGAGCGAAGCAGGGTGAGACACTGCGTATGTGGTACAGCAATCAGCCAGATGAAATGTGCGGGCTGTATTGGCTGATGAGCCTGCTCAAAAGCTGGGAACAACCTTCTGCAAAGGTCATCCTTGTCAAGCTTCCGGAATGGGAAGAGGAAGAAGAAGCGATAATTCGGTATAACGGCTGGGGTGACGTTGAGCCCGGGAAGTGGCATAGATACCTTGGCCTGCAAAAGGCCGCGCCATCGGCGTTGCTCGGCGCCGCCGCTCTGCGCTGGGCGGAGCTGCAAAGAGAAAACGCGCCGTTGCGTGCCGTTATCAACGGGCAACTGCAAAGCGTTCCAGAAAGCTTTTATGATGATTTTATTTTACGGGAGATTGCTTCAGAAAGCAACGAATTTAGCGAGGCAAAGCTGATTGGTAATATCCTTGGGAAATATCAACTTAGTATTGGCGACGGCTGGCTGGCTTTGCGTATTGAAGAAATGATTCGTGCTGGAAAATTAGAAACCGTCACATCTGCATTGCAAGATATGCCGAGCTATCATCGTATACTAAAAAAAGCGACCTGAGGCTTATATCAGAAAAGCACCTGCAAATGAGCAGGTGCTTTTCTGATTGGGGCGTAAAACTATTTCTCGTCAGCCTCTTCCGTGGCATCTTTGCAGCCCTGAGCGCTGAATTCGGCGGAGCAGGCGACGTCAACCGATTGATAATCGTCGTCCTTAGAAGCCGGAGCAGCAATAATTTTATCATCAATAGTCATGGTCCACTACCACCTTTATGTTATTTTTAAATATGATAGCATGCCCGGGCAGACATGTCAATGCAGTCGAATTTACCAAAATATTCACACATAACCCATATAGACGTGCTTATATGTAAAAGTTGATAAACCATTTATATTATTTTTGGTTTTGTAATATATTTTTATGAATACTGGATTGCTTCGCCCGGTGAACAATAGATTCAAGGGATATTGATATGAAAAAACCGTATATTAAAGCTCTTGCCGCAATGGCCGTCTTAGCTCTGGGGATTCTGGGCGCGGTCATACGGTTCAATTTTTTTGAAGCCCGCAAAATCCCTTTTTTGAGCGCTGCATATATAGCGCACAGAGGCGCCTACACGCAGCAAATGCC
>JAEWYJ010000086.1 GCA_023395695.1 Bacillota bacterium
CACTGATGCTGTATGTCACATGGAATGATATCTTTCGCCTGTTTCAATAAAGGCGGTTTAATTGGCTGAGCATCGCATTACGGTGTTTGGCCAATTTTTGCCCGGCGTGTAATGAAGAAACGAGGAACTTACAGTATGACAAGACAATCTAAAACGATATGGGTGGGTGCGGTGCCGCTGGGCGGCGGGCACCCGATTGCAATACAGTCGATGCTCAATTGCCCGTCTTACGATATCGAAGGCAGCGTCGCACAGGCCAAAGCGCTTGAGGCGGCAGGCTGCCATATTATCCGCGCGGCGGTGCCGGACAGGGACGCGGTGCGGCTGATTGCGGCGCTTAAGGAAGCGGTGTCTATGCCGGTTGTGGCCGATATTCATTTTGACTACCGGCTGGCACTGGCCTGCGCTGAAGCGGGCGTTGATAAAATTCGTATTAACCCGGGCAATATCGGCGGAGCGGATAAGGTTCGGGCGGTGGCTAGAGCCTGCAACGCACGAAATATTCCCATCCGCGTTGGGGTCAATTCCGGCTCTGTTGAAAAGGCGCTGCTCTCAAAATACGGCGGCCCCACCGCCGAGGCTATGGTCGAAAGCGCCGCTACTCATCTGTCGCTGCTTGAACAGGCCGATTTTAACAACAGCGCGCTGTCCTTGAAAAGCTCCGACTTAAAAACGATGATAGCTGCCTACCGCCTCGCGGCCGAGCGGTTTGATTATCCGTTGCATCTGGGCGTGACCGAGGCGGGCACCGAGCGCATTGGCCTGCTCAAATCCGCCATTGGCATCGGTGCGCGGCTGCTGGACGGCATTGGCGACACGATACGCGTCTCGCTGACTGCCGACCCGGTACAGGAGATTGCCGCCGCCAGGGATATTTTAAAAGCGCTGGGACTCAAGGGCAGCGGTGTGCAGCTTGTATCCTGCCCCACCTGCGGACGCACCCGCATCGATCTCGTTTCACTGGCGCACAAGGTCGAGGATGCGTTGCAAAATAATCCTTGTGACCTCAAGGTTGCTGTCATGGGCTGCGTTGTCAACGGGCCGGGCGAAGCGAAGGAGGCGGACATTGGCGTTGCGGGCGGCGACGGCTGCGGCGTGATCTTCGTCAAGGGGGAGGTCGTCGAGCGGGTATCGGAGGAGGCGCTGCTGCCCGCGTTGCTCAAAAGGATAGAGGAGATTACCCATGCCAAATCGAATCAAAAAGCAGAGCTTTGAGGAATTTGTGGCGCTGTTCGGCGGCCTGACCATGCAGCAGCAGCTTGCACAGGTACTCAAAGAGGTTGAAGAAATACATATCGGTACCAAAAGCAGAACGCTTTCCATAGCGGTGGTCTGCGCCAGACTGCTGCTGTGGGACGAGCTGCGTTTTTTAGAACGCAGCTTAGAGAGCCGCCTGTCGCTGTCGCAAGCGCGTTTTTTGCCGCGCTACCGCGGACTGACCCCGCAGGACGGCTATTTTGACGTGCTGTTAAACGCGCTGAGGCGCGAGGGCGTTCCGGTCAACGGTTTTTTAGAGGGCAGCGCCGCAACCTTTAACCTGCAGGACAAGCGACTGAAAATTGCGCTCAAAAACGGGGGCGGCCGCCAGCTTGAGGAAATGGGCTTTGTCGATAAGCTCCAGGCGCTTATCGCTGACCAGTTTGGGTTTGACTGCGACGTACAGCTTGCCGGAGAGGTGGAGCTGACCGATTCCAACCCTGTTCTCCTGCAGATTGAGCAGGAGGTCAAAATGGCGGCTAAGGCGGTGCAGCCGCAGGGCCCTCAGCTGCACAGACTGTCGTTTCAGGCTAAAAGTCTGCCGTTCATTGAAGACTCTATGGAGCTGATTTACGGCAAGCCGATCAAAGGCGCTCTCACGCCGCTCAACGAAGTTAACGAGGGCAGTGGACGTGTCGCTGTTTGGGGCGATGTGTTTAAAATTGAGACGCGCGACACCCGCGACGGCTCACGGCGGATATTCAGCATCTTTCTCACCGACTACACCGGCTCAAACATGGTCAAGATGCTTATGGACATGCAGGATGTCGCACCGTTAGAGCGTATCCGGGTGGGGGACAGCATTGTGGTGCAGGGCGATGCGTCCTTTGATAAATACGATCGTGAGGTTAACATCCGGGCGTATCATATTGCCCGTGTCAAAAAGATTACACGGCAGGATACCTGCGAAAATAAGCGCATTGAGCTGCATGCCCATACCAAAATGTCGGCGATGGACGGCATTGTATCCGCGACCGATCTGGTTACGGCTGCTGCCAACTTTGGCCATCCGGCCATTGCCATCACCGACCACGGCGTGGTGCAGGCGTACCCCGACGCTGCAGCTGCCGCCCAGAAGATGACCAAAGCCGGCAAGCCCATCAAAATTCTGTACGGCGTGGAGGGTTACCTTGTCAATGACCAGATTCCCGCCGTGACAGGCACGGGGAGTCAGCAGATAGACGGCGAAATGATCGTTTTCGACCTTGAGACCACCGGCCTCTCCGCCGCGAATGAACGCATTATTGAAATTGGCGCGATCAAGATTAAAAACGGTGAAATTCTCGGTGAGTTTGATGTTTTTGTCGACCCGCAGCAGCGGCTGTCGCCCGAAATTGTAAAGCTTACAGGCATTACAGATGATATGCTGGTTGGTGCGCCGAGCGAGACGCAGGCGCTTGAGCAGTTTTATGATTTTTGCGGCGGGGATAACGCTGTATTGATCGCGCATAATGCACGTTTTGATACGTCGTTCCTCAAGGTGGCTGCAAGAAGGTGTGGCAAGTCTTATAACTTTACAGCGGTAGATACGCTGATTCTGGCGCGTGCCGTTTATTCCGAGCTTAAGTCCTTCAAGCTTGGCAAGCTGGCCGAGTACCTCAACGTAGGTGCGTTTCAGGCGCACCGTGCCTGTGACGACGCCCGGGCGCTGGCGCAGATATTCTTTAAAATGGTCGAAAAAATCCGGACAAGCGGTACGCTGGAAACGGTACGCGATCTGAATACCTCGCTTGACGCCGTTGATTTTAAAAAGGTGCCAAGCTATCATATCATCATTTTGGCCGAGAACCTGACTGGCCTTAAAAACCTTTATAAGCTTATTTCCGAAAGCCATGTCAACAATTTTTACAAGAACCCGCGCATTTTAAAAAGCAATATTCTCAAGTGGCGCGAGGGGCTTATTCTGGGCAGCGCCTGTGAGGCGGGGGAGCTGTTCCGCGCGCTGCTCGAGGGCTCGCAGTTCGGCGAGCTGTGCGAGGTGGCCAAGTTCTACGACTTTTTAGAGGTGCAGCCTATCGGCAACAACGAATTTTTGTTACGCAATGGCCGCTGTAAGTCCGAGGACGAGCTGCGTGACCTCAACCGCACCATCGTGCGGGTGGGCGATCATCTGGGCCTGCCGGTCTGCGCCACCGGCGACGTGCATTTTTTAAACCCGTCCGACGCGTCGTTCCGCGCGGTGCTTATGGCAGGCTTAGGGTTTTCCGACGCCGACAATCAGGCGCCGCTCTATCTTAAAACCACCGATGAAATGCTACGGGAGTTCTCATATTTTGGCGAGGAGAAGGCGTTTGAGCTGGTGGTTAAAAACCCCGCCATTATCGCCGGGCGCATCGAGACCATCAAGCCGATTCCCGACGGGACCTATCCGCCCTCGATTGAAGGCTCGGACGAGGAGCTGGAGCGCCTGTGCTGGGAGCGGGCCAGGCGCCTGTATGGCGATCCCGTTCCGGCGCTGGTCGCAACCCGTCTGCAAAAGGAGCTTGATTCCATTATTAAAAACGGCTTCTCGGTCATGTATATTACGGCGCAAAAGCTTGTGGCAAAATCCGAGAGCTTAGGCTATTTAGTTGGCTCGCGCGGCTCGGTCGGCTCGTCCCTTGCGGCAACAATGTCCGGCATCTCCGAGGTGAACCCGCTGCCGCCGCATTACGCCTGCCCCCAATGCCAGTACAGCGCGTTTATCACCGACGGTACGGTTGGCTCGGGTTACGACCTGCCGCCTAAAGCTTGCCCCAAATGCGGGGCCGACTGCATCCGTGACGGGCACGATATTCCATTTGAGACTTTCTTAGGCTTTGACGGCGACAAACAGCCGGATATCGACCTCAACTTCTCCGGCGAATGCCAGTCGAGCATTCATAAATATACCGAGGAGCTTTTTGGCGCGACACAGGTGTTTAAGGCCGGTACAATATCGACCATTGCCGAAAAAACCGCCTATGGTTATGTGAAGAAATATCTTGCGGAGCGCAATAAGATTGTGCACAAGGCCGAGGAGGAGCGGCTCGCGCTGGGCTGTACCGACGTCAAGCGTACCACGGGCCAGCACCCGGGCGGCATGGTCGTCATTCCGCGCGGCATGGAGGTCACCGATTTTACGCCGGTGCAATACCCGGCGGACAAAAGCGATTCAGGCATGATGACCACCCATTTTGACTTCCATTCGCTGCACGACACTATTTTAAAGCTGGACGAGCTTGGGCACGACGTACCGACCATGTATAAGCATCTTGAGGATATGACCGGCATCAAAATTGGCGATGTGCCCAACGGCGACGCAGAGGTCATCAGCCTGTTCACGTCACCCGCCGCACTCGGCGTCTCCGAGGAGCAGATTGACTGCAACACCGGCTCGTTGGCACTGCCGGAGATGGGTACTAATTTTGTGCGACAGATGCTCGTTGAGGCGCAGCCGCAGAATTTTTCCGACCTTTTGCAGATTTCAGGTCTGTCGCACGGTACCGATGTGTGGCTTGGCAACGCGCAGGAGCTGATTCAGAATAATACCTGTACGATTTCTCAGGTTATCGGTACGCGTGACAGCATTATGGTCTACCTGATGCACAAGGGGCTGGAGCCGGGACTCGCGTTTAAAATTATGGAGATTACCCGAAAGGGCAAGGCGGCCTCCAGCCTGACGCCCGACATGGTCAAAACGATGAAGGCGCACAATGTCCCGGACTGGTACATTGAGAGCTGCTTTAAGATCAAATACATGTTCCCCAAAGCGCACGCCGCAGCCTATGTTACGTCGGCGGTTAAGCTGGGGTGGTATAAAATTCATTATCCTTTGGCGTTTTATGCGACCTATTTTACCGTCCGCCCGGAGGATTTTGACGCCGAAACCGCTCTTATGGGTCGCGGCACGGTAAAGAGCCGCATTGAGAGCCTGCGCAGCCTGGGACTGGATCGCACCGCCAAGGACGACAACATGCTGTATGTTCTGAGCATTATTTATGAGATGCTGGCGCGTGGCTACGGATTTTTGCCGGTTGACCTGCAAAAATCCGCCGCCAACCGATTTACGGTGGAGGGGAATAACATCCGTCTGCCGTTCGGTGCGCTCAAGGGCGTGGGCGGCACAGCGGCGCAGGGGCTGTTTGAAGCGGCGCAGAAAGGGCCTTTCTTGTCAATTGACGAATTCGCCGAGCACGCGGGCGTGTCCAAAACAGTCATTGAATCGCTTAAAAATCTGGGCGCTTTTGGTGATTTGCCCGAAACAAATCAAATTTCTTTATTCTAGTTGACAAAAAATACTTTATACACTAATATGGCAATATGTTAGCATGCTAAAGCGAGCTGGCACTACATACAGGATTGCGGGGGTCTTAATGAATCAGTTCAGCAAAATAACGCCGGATGGCACAAAGGACCGGCTGTTTAACGAGTGTGAAAAGCGCGGCCGGTTTACGCAGGCGCTGCGCGCAATGTTTGAGTCCAGAGGATTTGGCGAGGTTTCGACCCCGGTGCTGGAATATTACGATGTGTTCGATACCGCGCGGGCCTATTTTCCGCCCGAGAGCATGTATAAGCTCGTTGATCATACAGGGCGCATTCTGATATTGCGGCCCGACTGCACCATTCCGATTGCGCGGCTTGTTACCTCCCGGCTTAAAAACGAAGCGGGGCCGCTGCGCATCTATTACAACGAGAATATCTATCGATATGCCGACGGTAACAGCCCTATTTCCGGGGAAATTGCCCAGATGGGGGTGGAATATATCGGCGGTGGTCTGCCGATTTGTGATGTCGAAATCGTTGAGCTGGCCTGCCGCAGCCTGCGTTCGGTTTGCGGGGCGGATTACCAGCTGGAGCTGTGCCATATCGGCTATTTCAATGCGCTGGTCGACAGCCTGAATACCGACGCCGATACGCGTGAGCAGATCCGAGAATTGGTGGAGCATAAAAATTTCCCGGCGCTCGATCAGATTTTAGAGCGCTTTGGCGGCTTTCCGGCACAGCGGGCACTTAAAAAGCTGCCGGCGTTGTTCGGCTCCGCGGTGGTAATCGACGAGGCGCGTGCACTTTTTTCAAGCGAGGCGGCGGACAGGGCGCTTGATTATCTGGCTTATATTTACCGTTCGCTGTCGGCGCTTGGGCTGGACAGCCACCTGACCATCGATCTGGGGCTTGTGAATCAGGCCGATTATTATACCGGCATCATTTTTCGCGGCTACACGGCGGGCGCGGGTGAGCCGGTGCTTTCGGGGGGGCGCTACGACGGGTTGATTAAGGAGTTTGGCGAGGATCGCCCCGCCACCGGCTTTGGCATCAACCTCGATCTGCTTTGCGAAAAGGCCGAGGCCACCGCCGCCATTAAGCTGCCGTCCGCTGCGGTGCTGGTGGATGAGACCAGCGATATCCGCCTGGCGTTTGAGCTGTTGGACCGCCTGGGTAACCAGCGCTTTTGCGCACAGCTTGTCCCGGTGGACAGCATTGCAGCAGCCGGGCCGCAAAATGGCTTTGACCGTACATTTGCCGTCACCGACAGCGAGAGCAGGGAGGTACTGGCATGAGTAAAACCATCCGGATGGCGCTGACCAAAGGACGCATTGAGAAAGGTGCCATTGCGCTGCTTGAAAAGGCGGGCTACGGCTGCACCGATCTTAAAAACAAAGGCCGGCGGCTTATCGTCCCCACCGACGGCGGCGAGATTGACGTTGTTTTTGCCAAGGCCGCCGACGTCATCACTTACGTCGAAACCGGTGCCTGTGACATTGGCATTGTCGGCAAGGACACGATTCTTGAAAACGGCCGCTCCTTTTACGAAATGGCCGATCTGGGCATTGGCAAATGCCGCATGGTACTGGCGGCGCCTAAGGGCAAAGATGTTTTTGAAGGCTATGCGGCCAAGCGTATTGCCAGTAAATACCCCAAGATTGCCGCCGAATATTTTTCGAGCAAGCAGATGGATGTTAAAATCCTCAAAATAGAGGGCTCGGTGGAATTAGGCCCGGTGCTGGGCATTACCGACGCCATTGTCGATCTTGTCGAGACCGGAAAAACACTGGCCGAAAACGGGCTGGAGGTTATTGAGACGGTCTGCGAGGTTTCCACCCGCGTGATTGTCAATATTGCAAGCCTCAAGCTGTCCAAAGACCAGATTGTCGATATTGTGGAACGCCTGAATCAGGCAAAGGAGGCGGGAGAATGATTAAAACCATCAGGGCTGACGGGACGTGCGAATACGCGTTGTTCCAAAAAATGCGCAGCCGTTCGGTTGAGACCGACCGCATGATAACCGCCACCGTTTCTGAGATTATAGAGGCGGTGCGCACCCGCGGCGACGCAGCGGTGCGCGATTATACCGAAAAATTCGATAAGCGCTGCCCAGAAACCTTTGAGGTGCCGCGTGAGCAGATTAACGACGCGCTGACCGGGGCCGATCCTGATTTTGTCAGCGCTATTTTGAACGCGCAGGAAAATATTGCCGCATTCCACCAGCGGCAAAAGGCGCAAAGCTTTATCGACGCACAGCCTAACGGCGTTATTTTGGGGCAGCGTGTGCGCGGTCTCAAGCGGGTCGGGCTGTATGTTCCGGGTGGCACGGCGGCCTATCCGTCCTCAGTGCTCATGAACGCCATACCGGCTAAAATAGCGGGTGTCGAAGAGCTTATCATGGTGACGCCGCCCGGTAAAAACGGCCGGCCAAACCCTGACATTCTGACAGTGGCAGCCATCTGCGGTGTTGATCGCGTCTTCCTTATGGGGGGGGCGCAGGCGGTCGCGGCGCTGGCGTTTGGCACCGGGAGTGTGCCGCGTGTTGACAAAATTGTCGGCCCCGGCAACATTTTTGTTGCAACGGCCAAAAAGCTGCTTTTCGGCACGGTGGATATCGACATGATAGCCGGGCCGAGCGAGATTTTGATTATAGCCGACGACAGCGCCAACGCGCGCTTTGTCGCGGCGGATATGATGGGGCAGGCCGAGCACGACCGTATGGCCTCGGCTGTGCTGCTGACCACGAGCGAAAAGCTCGCCAGCGAGACGGTTAATGAGCTGGCGCGCCAGATTGAAGCCTTGCCGCGCCGCGAAATTATTGAGGCTTCGCTCAAAGATTATGGCGCGATTATTCTGTGCGGAAGCGAAGCACAGATGAGTGAGCTGGCCAATACGCTGGCGCCCGAGCATCTTGAGGTGCAGGTTGAGGATCCGATGCGGCTCTTGGGTGTTTTGGACAATGCCGGCTCGGTATTTCTTGGGGAATATACGCCTGAGCCGCTGGGCGATTATTATGCAGGCCCGAATCACGTGTTGCCGACCGGCGGTACCGCCCGCTTTTTTTCACCGTTGGGGGTAGACAGCTTTGTCAAACGCAGCGCGTTTTTATACTACACCAGAGAAGCCATGCGGCAAAGCGCGAACGATATTCTGACCATTGCGCAGCGCGAGGGGCTTTCGGCCCATGGTAACGCCGTGCAGGTACGCTTGGACTGAACGGACGCTGACGGGTGGACTCCGCCAAGGCGCGCAACGCAGTATGGCGGGTGAAAAACTGCAATGTGCTTGCAATTTTTTTCATGTCTATAGCCAATACAACATCGGCAAGACGACTTTGTGCGCTGCAAGGCATAGGACACGTGCGAACTGGTGCGCGTCTCAAAAGAAAGACCACACAACAGGGTGCAAAACAGGCTGCTGGCGGGCGTCTGTTTAATAGTACCGGCAAAAGGGGGAACCACCATGCGCTTAAATCCTGCTCTGGCGTCGCTGACGCCCTTCACATATTGCGGTACCGGTTACACAATGCGGCTTGACGCCAATGAAAGCTGCATGCCCGTCCCTGTGTCTATTATGAACGAAATTGCTCAGGCCCTTGCGACGGAGCTTAACCTCAATTGCTACCCCGATGATTGTACCGTCGCGCTGCGGGCGGCTTATGCTCAGGCGTTCTCGGTCGACGCTGAGTGCGTCGTGCCGGGCAACGGCTCGGACGAGCTGATTAATATGATTGTGGGACGGTTAATTGCGCCGGGGGGCGTGGTGCTGGGCGTGGCGCGCGACTTTGGCAGCTATTGGAGTAACGCGGCTATTTTTGGAAGAAATGCTGTAAAGCTTCCTCGCTTGTCGGACATGAGCTTTACCGTCGATATGCTGATCGAGGGCGCAAAACAGCATCATGCCGATCTCGTCATTTTTTCAAACCCCAATAACCCCAGCGGGTTGCAGCTCTCGCGGGCCGACGTTATCCGTCTGCTTGAGTCGGTGACCTGCCTGGTTGTTGTCGATGAGGCTTATATGGATTTTTCCGATCAGTCGGTGCTTGATCTGGCTGGTAAATATGAAAATCTTATTGTGCTGCGTACGCTGTCCAAGGCGATGGGCGCAGCGGGTGTGCGCATTGGCTTTGCCGTTTCAACCCCGGCGCTGACCTATGCGCTGCGCTCGGTGCGCGACGCCTATAACGTCAGCGCCGTCGACCAGATGATCGCCGCCATTCTGCTGCGGCATCCCGAGTACCGGCAGGCTACGCTGGCCGAAATCGCCCGATTAATGGAGATCATGAAGCGGCGGTTAACGCATATTGCAGGCCACGCCACACAAAAAATGATTGTTTATCCGTCGGTTGTCAATTTTGTCCTGCTGTGGCTTGAAGATGCCCGGGCCGTCAGCGATGCGCTGCACGCGCAGGATATTTCTCTGCGGCAGTTTGACGAGCATCTGATTCGCATCAGTGTCGCGCGGGAGGATATTCTAAACCGTGTGCTGGATGCACTGGAGGCTATTCTGGCCAGATAGGAGCGTTTGATATGAGAACTGTAACCATCACCCGCAAAACAAAGGAGACCGATATTGCGCTGACCCTGAATCTGGATGGCACGGGCACAGCGGATATTGATACCGGCGTCGGCTTTTTTGACCATATGCTGACCGCCTTTGCCGTGCATTCCGGTATTGACCTTTCGGTGCGCTGCGACGGCGATATTGCGGTGGATTGCCACCACACGGTCGAGGATGTCGGCATTGTGATGGGACAGGCGTTTTTACAGGCGGTTGGCGACCGCGCAGGCATTGCGCGTTACGGGCATTTTCTGCTGCCGATGGACGAATCGCTTGCCATGGCGGCCATCGACATCAGCGGGCGCGCTTATCTTGTGTTCGAAGCGGCATTTAAAAGCGATCAGATCGGCGCGATGGACACCCAGATGGTCGAGGAGTTTTGGCGGGCGTTTGCGATGAATGCCGCCGTTACGCTGCATATAAAGCTTTTATATGGCACAAACGACCACCACAAGGCCGAGGCGCTCTTTAAATCGGCCGCCCATGCGGTTAAAATGGCTATTGCCAGACAAAAAGACCGCGCCGTGCTTTCGACAAAGGGCTGCCTGTAACGTGTGCAAAGGGGACTTATTATGATTGCAATTGTAGATTACGGCGCGGGTAATCTTTTCAGCGTAAAAAATGCCTGCGATTTTCTCTCAATTAAAACAACTATTACCGGGGACGCTTCGGCGCTGGAAGCGGCCGACGGCATTATTCTGCCCGGGGTAGGCGCGTTCCCCGATGCGATGAAAAAGCTTGCGGCAACCGGACTTATTCCGATCATCAGGGAGCAGGCGCAGAAAAAGCCGCTGCTCGGTATCTGCTTGGGGATGCAGATTTTATTCGATTACGGCACCGAATTTGAAAAATGCGACGGCCTGGGACTGATTCCGGGTCATGTTGAGCTGCTGCCCTGCAAAAACCTGAAACTGCCGCAGATTGGCTGGAATGCGCTGACGCTGCATCAGACGTCACCGCTTCTTGCGGACACAAAAGACGGTGATTATGTCTATTTTGTCCACTCCTTTGGCGCGGTCTGCGACGCGCAATACCTGCTGGCCAGCACCGATTACGGTTGTACGGTGCCCGCGTTTGTGGGCTGCGGGCAGGTGTTCGGCGCGCAGTTTCACCCTGAAAAAAGCGGCGAGGTAGGGCTGAACATGCTCAGAAATTTCGGAAAGCTGGTGACGGCATGATTATTTTACCGGCAATCGATATCAAAGATGGTAGCTGTGTACGGCTGGTTAAGGGCGATTTTGCCACGGTGCATCAGGTGGCGGAAAGCCCGATGCAAACGGCGTTGGATTTTAAAACCGCAGGTGCGGTCTGGCTGCATATGGTCGATCTCGACGGCGCGTTGCAGGGGCAGCGGGTAAATGCCGCCGTATTTACCGAAATTGCACAGCATTCCGGCTTAAAGCTGGAGCTTGGCGGCGGTATTCGCGATTTGAATACGGTGGAATACTATCTCTCGCGCGGTGTGCAACGCGTCATCTTAGGCTCTGCAGCGCTTTCTGACCCACAGCTTGTGACGGATGCCGTCAGAAACTTCGGTGCGCATATTGCGGTGGGCATTGACGCCAAAAGCCGCATGGTGGCTACCCGCGGCTGGCTTGATACCAGTGCGGTCGATTTTGTTGAGATGGGCAAGCGCATGGAGGATTATGGTGTAAAGGCTATAATCTTTACCGATATTTCCAAGGATGGTACGCTGCGCGGGCCTAATATGGAGCAGCTCGCCGAGCTGCAAAATGCTGTGGGTTGCGATATCATCGCTTCGGGCGGTATCGCGCAGCTTTCGGATATTGAGGCGCTGGCCCAAAATAGGCTGTATGGCGCTATCTGCGGCAAATCGCTTTATGCGGGAACGCTCAGGCTCTCGGAGGCCATTGCGGCGGGAGGCGATCAGTATGCTGGCTAAACGTATTATCCCGTGTCTTGACGTGAGGGACGGCCGGGTGGTCAAGGGGGTCAATTTTGTCGGGCTGAGAGATGTTGGCGATCCGGTGGAATGCGCTGTCGCCTACAACAGCCAGGGTGCGGACGAGATTACTTTTCTCGATATCACCGCCACCCACGAGGGGCGCGGCACCATGCTCGACGTTGTGCGTCGCACCGCGCAAAAGGTGTTTGTACCATTGACGGTCGGCGGGGGCATCGGCTCGGTTGAAGATATTAAAGCGCTGCTGCGGGCGGGCGCCGACAAGGTTTCTCTTAATTCTGCTGCGGTGCGCAACCCTGATCTGGTTTGCGAGGGCGCCGCGCGGTTTGGCAGCCAGTGCATTGTCGTCGCCATTGACGCTAAAAGAACACCGGACGGCGGCTTTACGGTTGTCATCAACGGCGGGCGTATCGATACCGGCCTTGAGGCGATCGGCTGGGCCAAAAAAGTCGTCGCGCTTGGCGCGGGTGAGCTTCTGCTTACCTCCATGGATACCGACGGCGTGCGCGGTGGGTTTGACATTGCGCTGACCGACGCCGTTTCCAGCGCCGTAAAGGTACCGGTTATTGCGTCGGGCGGCTGCGGAAAGCTTGAGCATTTTTCAGAGGTTTTTGAGAAAACCGGTGCGGATGCGGCCTTGGCCGCCAGTCTCTTTCATTATGGCGAGCTGACGGTTGGGCAGGTTAAGGACCATCTGCGCGCCTGCGGTATTCCTGCAAGGAGGTAGCAGCCAATGAATCTGGATATTTTTTTTGAAAAAGGGGCGCTTATTCCCGCCATTGTACAGCAAGCCGATACAAAGCAGGTGCTTATGCTTGCCTATATGAACCGCGAGAGCCTTGAGTTGACGCTTAAAACCGGTTACACCTGGTTTTACAGCCGTTCCCGGCAAGCCCTGTGGAACAAGGGGGCGACTTCGGGCCATCTGCAAAAGGTATTGGCGGTGTACGGCGACTGTGACAACGATACGCTGCTTGTTGAGGTTGAGCAGACCGGCAATGCCTGCCATACCGGTGCGCACAGCTGCTTTTTTAATCAAATAAAATGACGGCTTTTTCTACGGGTTCACCATAACAAAGGCGGCGTTTCTTATTGTGAAAATAAGAGACGCCGCCTTTGTTATGGTAATGGGTTAGTCTAAAACCGGTTTGCCCTTGCGGTCTGCTTTCTAAAGGAGCTTACAAAAATTTAACCGTTGTTTTCAGCTTGTGTAAACACGGATAAAAAGGGGATATTCCCGGCCTCAAACAACCTGCCGTTTAGATATTGCAGATGCTCGGCCGCATCGCCTGCCGAAAATTTAACCCGATAGGCATACAGGGCCTGAAACCTAAAGCCGGTACCCTTGTTTTGCTGCGCGGTGCCATATTTGGTGTCGCCCAGCAGCGGGTGGCCAAGGCTGCTCATTTGGGCGCGGATCTGGTGGGTACGCCCGGTCAACAGCTCAATTTCCAGAAGAGAAAACCGCTCGTTTTGCCTCACCGTGCGGTATTTGGTCACCGCAGTTTTAGCGCCGGGGCGCGGAGATGAAAACACCTCGACGAGATTTTGCGCTTCATTTTTTAGCAGATAGCTTTTAACCGTTCCGCCCGACGGTGATATATGCCCATGCACCACACAAAGATAGTATTTTTCAATCAGCCGATCCCGGATCAACGCATTGATAACCCTGAGCGTGGCGGCATTTTTTGCAGCGATGACAATGCCGCCGGTATTGCGGTCAATGCGGTTGCACAAAGCGGGGGCAAAGCTGCTTTCGGCGGCGGGGTCATATTCTTTTTTTTCATAGAGATACCGTTGGATGCGTGCGATCAGCGTATCGCGCTCGCCGGCATCATCCTCGTGCACCACCAGTCCCGGTTCCTAGTCGGCCAGCAGGATGTTCTCGTCCTCGTAAACCACAGTCAGCTTTTGCTGCGCAGCCATAAAAGAGAGCGCCGATCCCGCGTCCGGTGGAAAAAATTCGTCGTTAATATAGAGCGTTACCGTATCACCCGGTGCCAGCACCGTAGCGTTTTCGGCTTTTTTGCTGTTGAGCTTAATACGTTTAATTCGGATGTAGCGCTGCAACAGCGAAGCGGGCAACGCCGGTGCAACCTTTTTTATAAACCTGTCCAGCCGCTGTCCGGCGTCGTTTTCATTTATAATAAAAGCTTTCATCTTATCCTCGCATTCATATAATATAGCGGCGGTGCGGCTGGGGCCTGCCAAAACGCACTTGAAAAACAGGTTGACACAGGTTGTTTTGTGCGTGCGCATCCTCCCGGTATAATTGGCGCATTGTCCCAGTATAATAGCCGTCTTGCGGCTATTATACCATGCGCGTAAGCGAATGGTATAATTTGCGCATCAAAAGGTAGCAAGCCGCGTTAAGCGGCGAGCCGTTGAGCATTGCCCCAGTATAATAGCCGTCTTGCGGCTATTATACCATGAGCGTAAGCGAATGGTATAATTTGCGCATCAAAAGGCGGTTGCCGCGTTAAGCGGCGAGCCGTTGCGCATTGTCCCAGTATAATAGCCGTCTTGCGGCTAT
>JAEWYJ010000135.1 GCA_023395695.1 Bacillota bacterium
ATATAAAATCTTTAATAAAATACGCAGCAATGCGGCGATTAAGGTACCGCCGACAAACATTTTGACGCTCTTTTTATACAATCGCTTTTCATCGCCTTTCTTGTATACAGCTTGTACGCCGCATGCAGGTCAAATCATATTTGCCGGCCTGTCCGCATAAGCTGACAATAGACATATTTTATCCCATCCGACTGTTAAAGTCAATAAAGCCAAAAGAAAGGGATGTCCTATGCGGGCCACAATATTTTTTTTAGTGCTGCTGACGCTGCTGACCATCGCCATCCCCTTTGCTGCCTCTCTGTCGGCGCAGGGGAATATTTTGTCTTTTTCTGAACACGCGCCGGTTTCAACGCCTGAGCCCGTCAGTTCATCTTCTACGGCCGCGGGAAGTGTACCCCCGGAAAGTAAAAGCGAGCCGGCCTCTGTAACGTCAATTTCCTCTCCGGAGACCGAGATTTCGGCGCGCAAATCCTTTAAGATTTTTGACCGGTCTGCCAAGAAAGTATTCACCGTCGATGCCGCAGAATATATTCGCGGCGCAGTTGCGGCCGAAATGCCCGCCACCTTCCATCAGCAGGCGCTTGCGGCACAGGCTGTTGCGGCACATACCTGGGCGCTTTACAGCGCCGCGCGACAGGTAGAAAGTCCTGACCCGGCACTTGAAGGCGCGGATTTTTCGGCCGACCCCGACCGGCTGGAGGGCTACATTACGCAGGAACGGTTCTTTGAACGCTACGGAAGCTCTGCCGAGCTGTTCTGGCCTAAAATATGTGCGGCTGCCGACTACGCCCTGACACGCATTGTTGCCTATGAAGGCGAGCCGGCACTAACCGCATACCACTCTACCAGTGCGGGCAGCACCGAGGCTTCGGAAAATGTCTGGGCGGTGGCACTGCCCTATCTTGTGCCGGTTGAGAGCGATGGCGACCTGCTTGCGCCGGATTATAAGGTAACCGAGACGTATGATAAAAAGACCATGAAGCTGCTTTTGACACAGGCCTTTCCCGACGTGACTCTTAACGATAATGCTCCTGAAAAATGGATTATCCCGCTTGAAACGTCTGACTCAGGCTATGTGACGCTGGCCAAAGTCGGCAACCTTGAGGTGCACGGTCAGGCGGTGCGCAATGCCCTGAGCTTGCGCTCCGGTTGTTTTTCAATCACCTATTCAGGCGGAACCTTCTCAATTGAGACCCTCGGTTATGGCCATGGGGTGGGTCTAAGTCAGTACGGCGCCGATTTTATGGCGCGGCAGGGCAGCTCCTGTGAAGATATTTTGCTGCATTATTACCCTAATACCGAAGTCATAACAGTATCATAACCGCGGGGCAACGCATATGATACGACATAACCCCTTTTAATTTTTCATATATTTAGACCGTAAGGTGGTGAAATTGTCTTGAATATGCCATCCAATCTTTCCCCGTCTCAGATGGACGCCATGCTGAAGCTGGCGGGCCAGAAGCTGGGCCGCGACCCGCAGGCAATAAAGGAGCAGCTGGAAAAAGGAAACCTTGACCAGCTGGGTATCAATGCGCAGCAGCAGCAGCAAATCGGCCAGCTGCTGAAAAACCCGCAGGCTCTTTCTCAATTTTTAGAGCAGCCGCAGATCAAGCAGATGCTAAACCAGTTGATGAAAGGCAGATAAACCATGGATGACCTTGCCTCGATGATTACACAATTTCTGAGCAGCGAAGAGGGTATGAATCAGCTGCGTTCGGTCAGTGCCGCACTGGGGCTTCCCGACCTTGGGGCGGCTGGGCCGCAGGCCGGCCAAAACGGCTTTGTACCGCCGCCTGTCAATAACAGCGACGCAGCGGCCGGCAACGGTATTCCCTTCTTTTCTTCTCAGGCGTCGTCATCACAGGCGGGCGCACCCTCCCTAGACCTGAACACCATTATGCTCATGCAGCGGGCCATTTCTGCATTGAATCAGGATGATCGGAACACCGAGCTGCTGCGCGCCTTAAAACCGCATTTTTCTGAAGAGCGCGCCAAAAAAGTTGACGACGCCATCCGTATTCTTCAATTAATCCGCCTGTTGCCGCTCGTTAAGGACCTGGGATTGTTTAACCGTCTGAAGGGCGGTGACAATCCATGACTTTAAGCTATTTTCCCGACACAAAAACGCTCACCATGCAGCAGGAGGCACTCAAGCGGGTACGCGACATGCAGCTGCGGGCCAGGCAATCGGTAGAGCAGTCGAATGTATTCCCTGACTCGGGTTTTCAACAGACAGTCCCAATGCAACCGTCCGGCCCACCGGCACAGTCGCAGTTTCCGGTACCGCCGCCCTCCTACCAAATGCCTTTTCAGTCACAGCCGCTGCAACAAAGCGCAGGAATGCAACCCTCACCCTTTGCGCGACAGCCACAGCAAAATATGCGGCTGCAAAGCAATATGCCACAGGGCTTTCCGCCGCAGAATATGCTGGCGCAAGGCAGCCTTTCACAGGACGCACAACAGCAACAGCAACCAGCACTGCAGGGCAATATGCGGCAGGGAACTCAGCGGCAATCTGGCGGGGCCCAACCAAACAATATCCTTGCGCATCTTTTCGGTGGTGGACGTCAAAGCGGGTCACAAAATCAAAATAGCGGCGGGCAACGAAACGGTTCGCAAAATCAAAGTGCGTCACGGCCGGGTGCCTCCGGGCTGCTGGATTTGCTGCGCAAGCAGGGTCTGGGCGACTCGATCGGCGGGCTGGGTGAGACGCTTCAAAATACTATTTCATCGGTCTCCGAGCCCCTTTCCGGCATTCTTGACGGCTTTGGAATAGACGGAGAAAAGCTGGTAATCCTGTTGGTGATGTGGGCCATTTTCAATGAACACAAAGACAACAAAATGCTGTTGATGGCGTTAGGCTACCTGTTGCTGTAATACGGTTCGTCTTGCCGCAGAGGACATTTTGTGTTAAGCTTAATAAAAGTGTCTGATGAGGTGATGCGCCATGTGGAATAGATGGGAGCTAAAAGAACGCGCGAAGAGCGTTTTGAGTGTTTCGTACTGGAAAGCCTTTTTAGTCAGTCTGATTTTTGGTTTGACATCGGGCCGCAATGGGATTTCATTTAATTTTAGCCAAATGAATACCAATAATTTCAACCAAACGAATGCCAATTATTTCTTTGGTGACTTCGATATGTGGCTGTCATTGCCCTTTATAGCAGCGCTGGCCGGAACGTTCCTATCAATATCTCTGCTATGGGGACTGATCTCGATTTTAGTATTCAATCCTCTGGAGATAGGCCTGCGCCGCTATTTTCTAGAATCGACGCAAATGCGCTTTCATCTGGAGGATATTACGCGTGGCTTTACGACTGAGCGCTACCGAAACATCGTCATAGCTATGCTGTTGCGCGGTATTTATAATACGTTGTGGTATCTTCTGCTAATCATCCCCGGTATTGTCAAATCTTATTCCTACGCCATGGTGCCCTATTTATTGGCTGAGAATCCGGGGATTCCGCCAAATCGTGCAATTGAAATGTCGATGCAAATGACTGCCGGCCACAAATGGAAAATGTTTGTTTTAGATCTTTCCTTTATTGGGTGGTTCTTGCTCGGCGCATTGGCGCTTGGTATCGGTTCTCTGTTTGTTCTGCCTTACTTCAACACTACACATGCGCAGCTTTATGTTGCGCTGCGTACCATTGCACTTGATCAACGCATCATCTCGTTGCAAGAACTGGAAGGCTATTAAAACTTAAAAAGGGCCTGCTGGATAAATTCTTCCGGCAGGCCCTCTGTTTTAGCTTAAAAACTCAAGTAAGTCACAACCTCCGGCTAAGCCGGAGGCTTGATTAGGCCCTATAAGGGCCTGTTACCAGCAAGCGTCTCAAGACGCACTGAATGTTCTTTCGCTTGCATCACTCGCCCTACCGCCCGTAAACGGGCAATTTGCTCACCTATTGTCGCTTCATGTAAAGCTAACGGGAGATTCCACCAGCAGAGCTGGTGGTTTATTTAATACAATAAAAACAAACACCCCCGCTATTGCAGGGATGTCTGTAAAGGTGCCGGCACCGACCTATCTTCCCGGGACGTCTCCATCCAAGTATTTTCGGCACTGATGAGCTTAACGACCGTGTTCGGAATGG
>JAEWYJ010000141.1 GCA_023395695.1 Bacillota bacterium
CGCGCATGCCGGCGTCACTTTTTTGAATTGTTACCTGAAAATCGTCCCCCGCCGGGGCGCTGGAAAACACATAGCCGTAGCCGTGTGCCATCTTTTGCAGGTTTTGCACGGCGGGCTTGTTGTCAACCAGCATAACCACACGGTCTACGTCCGGATTTTGCAGCGCTTTTTTTGCGGTGATAATCGGGACGGGGCAGGGGTTTGCTCGCATGTCCAATAGCTTCATCCTTTTTCCCGCCTTTTAGCTTTATTTAAAAATAACGGTTTCGTTCTGTCTCGCAACAATTTGGCCGATAATTTCTGCACAGGGATCATCCTTTTGTATTTCGTCCAGCAGAGCGTCCGCCTGCGCTGCGTCTGCGCTGATAAGCAGGCCGCCCGAGGTTTGCGGGTCAAATAGCAGCTCCTGCATGGCAAAGGGCAGCGCCTCCACGCTGCCGCGCCCCGCAAAGTGCTCGCGGTTTCGCTGTCCGGAGGCGGTGAGCAAATAGTCGTTGGCGTAGGTAATGGCTTCGGACAGCACCGGGACACGTCCTGCGTCAATTTGTGCCGAAACCGTGCGGCCGCACATTTCAAGCAAATGCCCCAAAAGGCCAAAGCCGGTGATGTCGGTGCACGCGCTTACATCGCGGCGCATCATTTTTTCGGCAGCATAACGGTTGAGTCGCTGCATGGAGGCAACCGCCTTTTGAACCGCCGCTTCACCGGCAACACCGCCGCGCGCCGCCGCCATTATTATGCCCACCCCAAGCGGCTTGGTCAAAATCAGCTTATGGCCTTCTTTTGGGGTGTTGTTGCGGATAACCCGTTGTGTTTTAACCGTTCCGGTGATGGCCAGGCCATATTTCGCCTCCCTGTCATAGATGGAGTGTCCCCCGCCGATAACAGCGCCGGCTTCGGCCACCTTTTCAGCGCCACCCGCCAGTATTTCAGCCAACAGCCGCTTGGGCAGCTTTTCGGGAAAGCAGACCAGGTTGAGCGCCAGCAACGGCGTTCCGCCCATGGCATAGACGTCGCTGAGTGCATTGGCCGCGGCAATGCGGCCAAAGGTGCGCGCATCCTCCACCATCGGGGAAAAGAAATCCACGGTTGAAATGAGCGACGTTTCCGCGTCCAGACGGTATACGGCGGCGTCGTCAGCGCCGTCAAACCCTACCAGCAAGCCGGGAACCGGGGTTTTGGGCAGCTTATCCAGCAGAGCGGATAATTCTCCCGGCTCTATTTTTGCGCCGCATCCCCCACTGGTACAGCCTGCAAGGATAGAATGCTCATGCGCCATGATGCGCGTCCTCCTTCCATTCGATATAGGTGCTGACGCCGCCGCTTACGCTTCTGATGTGGAAGCTTTGCGGCAAAATATGTGCCGCCCGCAGCAGAGCCAGCGCCGCTGCCTGATGACGCAAAGGCAGGCGCAGGCATATTCCGCATCCGGCCCTGATGGCCGAGGGCAGCGGCATAACACGCACAGGCAGCGCTGCATCCAGCAGGCACTGCTCGGCCTGTATGGCTGCGTGGGTGCCGGCAAACGAAAATATAAGCTCCGCCGCGTTATCGGTCATATCCGGCGCCTCCTCAGCGCGGCCAGCTCCGCCAGTGCGGCCAGTGCCGTATTTATTTCATCAAGCGTGTTAAATAAGCTAAACGAAAAGCGTACCATCCCCTGCTTTTCGGTGCCGAAATGCCGGTGCGCCAGCGGCGCGCAATGGCTGCCCGCGCGGGTGGCTATCCGCCAGCGCTCCCAAAGCTGCAGCGCCGTGTCCTCGGCAGGTATAGCCGCAAGGTTTAAAGCCACGACAGGCAATGCGGCAGAACCGCCGTTTGATGCGCCATATAAACGTATACCGGGTATCGCCGAGGCGCCCGCTAAAAATGCCGAAAGCAAACGCCGCTCCTGCCGCTCAATAGAATCGACCCCTTCCCGGTTGACATAGGCTACGCCCTGCCGCAGACCGGCAAGCCCGGGGGCGTTGGACGTACCCGCTTCAAACAGGTCGGGCATGGCGAGCGGCTGGTGCCTGTCAAAGCTGTTGCCGCCCGAGCCCCCCGTTTTTACCAGTTTAAAATCAAGCGGTCTGCTTACGATAATGCCACCGGTTCCCTGAGGGCCAAACAATGCCTTATGCCCCGTAAAGCATAGCACGTCGGCCATGTCTGCGCAAACTTGCACGTGCCCCAGTGTTTGGGAAACATCCAAAATAAACACAAGCCCATTATCATGACAAAAACGCTTTAAGACGGCAACGTCGGTTATGGCCCCGGTCAGGTTGGAGCCGTGTGTGCACACCAAAAAGCGCGTATTATGCCGCAGCAGGGCTTTCAGGCCGTCCAGCGCCAGCCGCCCCGCTCCGTCACACGGAATAAAGGACAGCGTGCAGCCGGTTTTATAAAACGGACGCAAAACAGAATTGTGTTCCAGCACGGTGGTAATGACGTGGTCTGCGGGGGTCATAAGGCTATCCAACACCAGATTCAAGCTTTCGGTTGCGCCACCGGTAAACGCGACAAAAAGCGGATTTTGCAGCGCAACCAGCTTTGCTACCTCCTGCCGGGTGCGGTATATCTCACGCGCGGCCGCCATGGCCGGCTCATAAAACGAGCGCCCGGAATTGCCAAGGGAATGGATACCCTGCGCGACAGCCTGCGCCACCTGCGGGGGCTTTTGCAGCGTCGTGGCGCTGTTGTCAAAATAAATCATCTCCAACCAAGCAATCCCCTTTTTTAGGGCAGCGCCGATACATACTGCGCGGCCCGATATAAATTTAAATGTATATCGAATAGTATAGCATCAGAAAAAGTGACGTTCAAGCGGTTGCGGCAAAAAGGATATCCATACAAAGCTACAGGAAACAACGCTAACCTCTTGCCAACAATATTATGGCGAATCGACCGCCGCCAACAGCAAAGCGCCGTAAACCCGGCGAGGCATAAAACATATCCATTGCTTACCATCGCAATTGGGTGTAAACTGTTTGTATTTGATACTTGTCAATCTGCGGTATATAGCGATTTTTCAGAACGAGCCGAACGAAGGAGTGCAATATTAATGGAGGCTGTTGTCAGTTTGCGCGTCAGAAAGCAACACGTATTTTTCGGGCCCGGCACACGCGAGCTGCTGGAAAGGATTGACGAAACGTCTTCTTTGCGTCAGGCCACAGAGGATATGGGATTATCCTATACCAAAGCGCTGCGAATGCTCAGAGACATGCGCAGCGAACTTGGCTTTGACGTGGTGGTTTCTGAAAAAGGCGGGCAATCTCGCGGGAAAACCACGCTGACCGACAAAGGGCGCGAGGTATTAATGGCTTATAAAGCGATTGATGAGCAGGTTTTTGTCTATGCGCAAAAGCTGTTGGACGAAAGCTTTTTATTTTAGACTTATTTTAGACGGATGAGCGGTGGTTTAAGGCGCATACCACTAAGTTTGCTATTGCCAGACCTTGGGGCAAAAGCTATAATAGGTTCCGATGTGTTTTTGAATACATATCGGAACCTATTATAGCTTTTATGATGCTGTCAAAGAACCTGTGTGCCGGTTATATGGATTGATACGCCATTGCGCCACCACCACAGGCCACTAGAAAAACGATACAGGGTTAGCGGCGCTGTTTTGTAACGGACAAGGCGGGGGACCCAAACGGGCTGATGCCCTTTGAAGACGACAACGCGGTCAGGCGCAAAACAGGCCGTCAAAACAGCTTGGTTTTACAGTGGTATGCATATAAAGGCCGGAAATGAGGAGCTTGCGTGAAACAAATTCGTACACAGGACGCCGTAGGCCATGTTTTGTGCCATGATATTACCCGTATTGTGCGCGGCGTAAGCAAAGGCGCCGCCTTCCGTAAGGGGCACGTTGTTATGCAGGAGGATATCCCGGCGCTGCTGGCGCTGGGAAAGGAGCATTTATACGTGTGGGAAAACCACCCCGGCCTGCTGCATGAAAACGATGCGGCCGAAATTCTTTACGCCATATGCGCCAACGCACACATGAAGCCCAGCGAGGTTAAGGAAGGCAAGATTGAGGTCAGGGCGGACACAGACGGCTTTTTTTGCGTGGATGTGGAGCGGCTTAAAAAGGTGAACAGTCTTGGCGAAATGATGATTGCCACCCGGCATACCCATTCCCCGGTGAAAAAAGGCGCTGTTTTGGCCGGTACGCGCATTATTCCGCTGATGATTGCCGAAGAAAAGATGCAAAAGGCCAGACAGGCGGCAGGCGCCGCCCCCCTGCTGACGCTTTACC
>JAEWYJ010000161.1 GCA_023395695.1 Bacillota bacterium
CTGTTGTGCAGGCGGAGGAATTTGAAAAAATGGGCGGCAAGATCGACGCAGTTATAAAGCTTGAGATTACCGACGAGGAAATTATAGCCCGTATGACCGGCAGACGCACCTGTGCCAAGTGCGGCACACCGTATCACACCACGAATAACCCCCCCGCTAAAGAGGGGCTTTGTGACAAATGCGGGGGCGCGCTTTGCGTCAGAAATGACGACGCGCCTGAAACGGTACTCAAGCGTCTTGAGGTTTATCATGAGCAGACCGAACCGCTGGTAGATTATTACCGCGACCATGGCATTCTGTCCACGATAGATGCTACAATGGAAATGGAAAAGGTAACCGCAAAAATCCTTTCCATACTTGGAGTTGACTGATGATGGTAATCCTTAAAACCAAAGAAGAGCTGCAACTGATGAAAAAGGCCGGCGCCATTACGGCACAGGCGCTTCACGCGGGCGGCGCAGCAATTAAGCCCGGTGTTACCACGCAGCAGATTGATCGTGTTATTCACGATTATATTGTGCGCCGCGGGGCAACGCCCTCGTTTCTGGGCTACGGCGGTTTTCCCGCCTCCGCCTGCATCTCGGTCAATGACGAGGTCATTCACGGTATTCCCGGAGACAGGGTCATCTGCGAAGGGGACATTGTGAGCATAGATGTCGGCGCCAAAATAGGCGGTTATCACGGAGACTCGGCCTACACCTTTGCGTGTGGGGAAATTTCACCCGAGGCACAGGCGCTGCTCGACACAACACAGGCAGCGCTTGCCAACGGTATTGCGCAGGCAGTTTTGGGCAACCGTATCGGAGATATCTCGGCTGCGGTACAAAACACGGTGGAGCCGAAGGGCTATTCCGTTGTGCGCGAATATGTTGGCCACGGCGTGGGCAAGAACCTTCATGAAGCACCCGAGGTGCCTAATTATGGTACCGCAGGGCATGGCGTGAGGTTGGCGGCCGGCATGGTCATTGCCATTGAACCGATGATTAACGCCGGCGCGTGGAGCATTAGGGTGCTGGGCAATGACTGGACTGTGGTGACCCGCGACCATTCGCTCTCGGCACACTTTGAGCATACCATCGCCATTACTCCGGACGGCCCGATCGTCCTTACGAAGCTGTGAGGCGGCTTGATATGTGCCCGGGCATAGCTGTAAAGGCTCTGGCCGGCCGTGATGCCGGCCAATGGTTTGCGGTGTCCGCGATTGAGGGAGATTTTGCCCTGATCGTAAATGGCAAAAGCCGGCCGTTGGCTAAGCCTAAGCGCAAACGGAAGAAGCATTTGGCGCCGACCGCAGCCAAACTTTCTGACGAATGCATGATGACCGACCGAAAGCTGAAATGCGCCTTGCGCGCATTTGCTGCGAATTGTGACAAGGAGGGGAATGACCTAGGCAAAGGATGACGTCATTGAGGTGGAGGGTATTGTAAAAGAAGCTCTGCCCAATGCTCAGTTTGTTGTAGAAATTCAGGGGGGCCACAAGCTTCTCGCACATATTTCCGGCAAGCTGCGCATGAACTTTATCCGGATCCTCCCCGGCGACAAGGTCACGATGGAGATTTCTCCTTATGATCTTACAAAAGGCCGGATTACCTGGAGATCCAAATAGCGTAAACTCATCTTGTGCGGCGCTTTTCTGAGCGGCAATGCGCCCATGAGTCATTTTGTAATTTTAGGCCGCTCCCTAGAATGGAGGTATTTATCATGAAAGTAAGACCTTCCGTTAAGCCCATGTGTGAAAAGTGCAAGGTAATCAAGCGCAAGGGTCGCATTATGGTGATCTGCGAGAACCCCAAGCACAAGCAGCGTCAGGGCTAACGCCAACCGAAAACAATGGAGGTGTAACAAAGTATGGCTCGTATAGCTGGTATTGACATGCCGCGCGAGAAACGCGTTGAAATTGGTCTGACCTATATCTTTGGTATCGGTCGCAAAACCGCCAACGACATTCTCAAGGCAACCGGAATCAATCCCGACACCCGCGTTAAAGATCTCACCGAAGCCGACGAGGCTGCGCTGCGTGAGTATATTGATAAGAACCTCACGGTAGAAGGCGACCGTCGCAGCCGTGTGCAGCTTGACATTAAGCGCCTTGTTGAAATTGGATGCTACCGCGGCGTCCGTCACAGAAAGGGCCTGCCGGTTCGTGGACAGCGTTCCAAGACCAATGCCCGCACCCGCAAGGGTCCCAAGAAGACCATTGCCAACAAGAAGAAGTAAGGGAGGGACACATTTAGATGGCTAAGCAGACTAAAAAGGGCGTTGTCACCCGTACCCGCCGCCGCGAGCGCAAGAACATTGAGCGTGGTGCAGCGCACATTCAGTCCACCTTTAACAATACCATCGTCACCATTACCGATACGCAGGGTAATGCGCTGTCGTGGGCGTCTTCGGGCGGGCTGGGCTTCAGAGGTTCGAGAAAATCCACCCCGTTTGCTGCGCAGACTGCGGCCGAAACCGCCGCCAAGGCTGCCATGGAGCACGGTCTTAAGACTGTTGAGGTCTATGTTAAGGGCCCCGGCTCGGGCCGCGAGGCTGCTATCCGCGCGCTTCAGGCCGCAGGATTAGAAGTCAGCCTGATTAAGGACGTTACCCCGATCCCCCATAACGGATGCCGCCCTCCCAAGAGAAGACGCGTCTAATCATAGAATAAGGAGGAATTGATTGATGGCTACAAACAAGCAACCTGTTCTCAAGAGATGCAAGACGCTCAAGATCTCTCCGGCTGTCATGGGCATCCACAAGGAGACCCGCCGCAACCAGAAGCAGAACATGCGCAAGAAGCAGAGCGAGTATGCGCTGCAGCTTAATGAGAAGCAGAAGCTCAAGTTCATCTATGGTGTGCTTGAGAAGCAGTTCTATAAATATTACCTGATGGCGAGCAGCGCCAGCGGCATTACCGGTGAGGTTCTGCTCCAACTGCTCGAGCGCCGTCTTGATAACGTGGTGTTCCGTCTGGGTTACGCCAGCACCCGCCGCGAGGCCAGACAGATGGTTGGTCACGGACACTTCACCATCAACGGTGCCAAGGTCGATATCCCTTCGTACCTTGTCAAGCCCGGTGAGGTTATCGCTATCCGTGAAAAGAGCCGTTCTTCGGTTAAGTTCAAGGATACGATTGAGAGCACTTCCAAGTGGCTGGTTCCCAAGTGGCTGACCAAGGATGCCGCAAACTTTTCCGGCACTGTTGTTTCACTGCCCGATCGTGCGGAGATCGATTACGAGGTTGCCGAGCACCTTATCGTCGAGCTCTACTCTAAGTAATCCCTTTTTGTCAATCAGCAGGGGAACGACAGAGGCGGCATAGCTGCCGCTCGAAAGGGAGGGTTATTATGGTTAAAATTATTGAGCCCAAGGTTGAAACCGCACAAATATCAAATGATGGCCGTTACGGAAAGTTTGTCGCTGAACCGCTGGATCGCGGTTTCGGAACCACGCTGGGCAACAGCTTAAGACGTGTGCTTCTCTCCTCGCTTCCCGGCGTAGCTGTAATTTCGGTGAAAATTGACGGTATCCAGCATGAATTTTCAACGGTAGAGGGTGTTAAAGAGGATGTCACCGAGATTATCCTCAACATTAAGGGCTTAAATGCCAAGCTTTACTGTGACGGCCCTAAGACGGTTCGCATTGACGCAGAGGGTGAGTGTGAGGTTACGGCCGGCAGCATCATCTGTGATTCCGAGGTTGAAATTCTCGACCCCGATATGCACATCGCTTCTATCAGCGAAGGCGGACGTCTTTCGATGGAGATTGTGCTGCAAAAGGGGCAGGGCTATGTCCCGGCCGACCGTAACAAGGTCACCGAGCTGGAAAAAGCGCCTATTGGCACCATTGCGGTAGACAGCATTTACACGCCGGTGCTCAAGGTGAACTACACGGTTGAAAATACCCGCGTTGAGCAGATTACCGACTATGACAAACTTACCATAGAGGTATGGACAGACGGTACCATTTCCGCCAAGGAAGCGGTCAGTCTGGCGGCCAAGATCCTCAATCGACAACTCAACCACTTTGTGGATCTTTCGGATGAGACCTTCTCCACCGAAATCCTTGAAAAGAAGGAAGATTCGGGCAAGGAAAAGGCACTTGAGATGACAATTGAAGAGCTTGACCTGTCGGTGCGTGCATTCAACTGCCTCAAGCGTGCGGGCGTTAACACCGTAGGCGACTTGGTCAACAAATCCCCCGAGGAAATGATGAAGGTCAGAAACCTCGGTAAAAAATCCCTCGAAGAGGTTATTGCCAAGCTTCAGTCGCTGGGCTTTGACCTGAGCAGGGAAGAGGAATAACAGCGATCCGCTTTCTTTACGGCGGCAATTTAAATTTGCCTTATGTAAAAACAACCTTATAGCAAGGAGTGAATAAACTATGCCAGGCACAAGAAAACTCGGCAGAACCAGCGATCACCGCATGGCGATGCTGCGGGCAATGGTGACCTATCTGATGGAGAACGGTCGCATTGAGACCACCGTTACCCGTGCCAAGGAGGTTCGCGCTGCAGCCGAGAAGATCGTTACGACTGCAAAACGTAGCGATCTCCATTCCAAGCGTCAGGTGTTCTCCTTTATCACCAAAGAAACGGTGGCGAAGAAGGTCATTGACGATATCGCTCCCAAGTACAAGGAGACCAACGGCGGCTACTGCCGTATTATCCGCACCGGTCCCCGCCGCGGTGACGCGGCCGAGATGGCGATTATCGAACTGGTGTAATAGCTGGAGAACAGCTGTTGTGCGCTTGATGCAACCGCCCGACGTGGCGCTGTTTGCAGATTTTCCGATCTTAACGTCTGTGCGTTTAACGGAATATGGACGCCAGTATTTAAAAAACCGTGCTGCCGTAGGGCGGCACGGTTTTTGTCAATTAAAGTAGAATAAATGTTCTTGGGGTGTTTACATTTAATATAAAAAGCGGTATAATAATATTAACAAATAAAGAAACATTTAGAAAAATAATCAGAATATGGATGGAAAATAAGAGGCAAAACTGCCTGAGTATTGTGGCACAGTGAACAGCGCGGGAGGATTTAGAATGTTTTGCACAAATTGCGGCAAGCAAATAGATGACCGGGCGGTTATTTGTATTAACTGTGGTTGTGCCATTGATAATGAGTTACCCTGCCCTGATGATGTTCCCAGTATCGGCCTGAATATTTTATCATTTATTATTCCGATTGTAGGACTGATTTTATATGCGACTCACTACAAGGAGACGCCTAGAAAGGCAAACTCAATGCTGCTTTGGAGTATTGTTAGCATGGTGATCGGCGTACTTTTATACAGCTGTTCCTAAAGGGATACAGGTGCTATAACTGCCCGATTGATGGCCACAGCCTTTGTTTAAAGATGTAAGGCGCTCAACCTTATGTTTTATTGACAGCAGAGATTAACTAAAAACGGGAGGTACTGAGAATGTTTTGCAAAAATTGTGGAAAAGAGATCGACGACAAGGCGGTCGTTTGTGTCAATTGTGGTGTGGCGGTAGAAGAAGGGGGCTTAAACCCCGACGATAGGCCCAGCGTAGGTTTGAATATCCTGTCCTTCCTTATCCCGATTGTTGGACTGATTCTATATTTTACGATGAAAAAACAGACGCCCAACAAGGCAAAGTCGCTTATAAAGTGGACGATTGCCAGTGTTATTATTTATGTTGTATTTTATTCCTGCTCGGGGGCGCTGCTGGGTGCTATGATGTACGCCTCGTAAGGATTTACCCCTACAGCCGCCATATAGGTATATAAAGGCGCAGTTGCGGAAGTTACTCCGCAGCTGCGCCTTTAAAATTCAACTAATTGTAATTTTTAAATTTTATATTACAATTCCGCCGTTTACGCCCAGCACCTGACCGGTGATAAAGGCAGCGCTGGGGGAAGCCAGCGCATATATGGCCTGGGCCACCTGTGCAGCCGTGCCGATGCAGCCCAGCGGCGTTTCATCGCACAGGCAGGCCATATCTTCTTTCGACAGCGCCGCGTTCATATCGGTATCGATAACGCCGGGCGCTACGCAGTTGACCCGAATACCCGACGGGCCAACCTCCTTGGCCAGCGCTTTGGTAAAACCGAGAACACCGGCCTTGGCAGATGAATATGCCACCTCGCAGGAGGCGCCGCACTGTCCCCACATGGAGGAGACGGTCACAATAGCGCCTGCCTTTTGGGCGATCATCGCCGGCAGTATGGCGCGGCAACAAACGAACATGGCGCGCAGATTGATTGCAAACAGCGTGTCCCATTCCTCGCAGGTGGTGTCGGGCAACAGCTTTTGCAGCGAGATGCCCGCATTGAGCACCAGCGCATCGACATGCCCAAAGGCTGTAAGCACCTGCCGCACCATTGCTTCAGTTTGAGAAGCGTCCGCCAAGTCGGCCTTGATGGCAATGACGCCGGGCAGCGATGCCGCAAGCACATGGGCGGCGTGCTCGGATTTGTGATAGCAAAACGCAACATCATAGCCGTTTTGGTAAAAGGTTCTAACCGTTTCCGCACCGATTCCGCGCGACCCGCCGGTGATTAGTACAGTCGGTTTCATAATCCGCTCCCGGGCCTCTCGCGTAAGAATTTAAGCGCACTCATAGCGGCCTGCGCCCCTTCGGAAACGGCAGTGGCAACCTGCATCAGCCCGCCAATGCAATCGCCAGCGGCAAACAGGCCGGGCACGGCGGTTTGCATTTCGCTATCGGTCACGATACGCCCCTCTTTAAGCTCGGCGCCAATCTTACGGGCAAAGTCCCCCGCAGTTGCGCTGCCAAGCGCAACGAAAATACCGTCAAGCGCCTGCGTCTCGCCGCTTTTAAGCCGCACACCCTCCACGGCAGGGTCACCAAAAATTTCGGCAACCGGCTCGGTTATGGCGACGACATTTTCGGGCAGTCCGTCCGGTACGACACCCCCATTGGTCAGCAGTAAAACCTTTTCGGCCACGGGCAGCAAGCCGTTGACCTCATGCAGCGCATAGCTGCCGCTGCCTAAGACCCCGACAGTCTTGCCGCGGTAAAAAAACGCGTCGCAGACGGCGCAATAGCTGACACCGCGGCCCTCGTGCGCGGACAAGCCTGCAATGGGGAGGGTCTTGCGCGCCGACCCGGTGGCTAAAATGACCGAGGCGGCCTGATGCCGGCTGTCCTTGCAGGTTATGGTAAACGCGCCGTCCCATGAGAGGTCGAGCACCTCGTCGTTAATAATTTCAGCGCCGAGCGCCTTGGCCTGCTCAAGGCCGATGGCAGCCAGCTCGGAGCCGGTAATCGGTTGGGGAAGACCAAAATAATTCTCAATCTTTTCGGCTTTCTGAAGTGAACCGGTATCCTTACCGATCAGGACGACCGTTTTGTTTGCACGGCGCAAATAAAGTGCGGCGGAAATTCCCGCCGGCCCATAGCCGATAATTGCTGCATCAAGCATTGCTTGCACCTCTTTCAACTTCTTTGCAGTTCCTGCCCGAATACATCGCACAAAAATTCAGGATGCATCCGGGGTAGCCGCAGCGGCGGCTGCTTAACCCATACTGTTATTTTATTATAAACGAAATATGCGCAGATTGCCAAGATGAATTGATTTTTATTTCAAAAAAAGGTAAGATATTGGTAAGGAAAAGGGGGTCAGGCGATGGCGGAAGAGAAAACATTGAGCAGCCGGAGGATTTATGACGGGCGGATTTTAAGCCTGCGTGTCGACCGCGTTTTGCTCCAGAACGGTCAGGAGACGGTGCGCGAGGTTATCGACCATCAGGGGGCCGCGGGCGTTGTGGCCTTTGATGAAGCGGGCAAGCTGTTGATGGTACGGCAGTACCGCTATCCCATCGGGCAGGAAATGCTGGAGCTCCCCGCCGGTAAGATTGACCCCGGCGAGACGCCGCTGCAATGTGCTGCGCGCGAGCTGCAGGAAGAAACGGGCTACAAGGCCCAAAAGCTGACCGAGTTGGGGCGGCTGTATCCTGCTGCGGCTTATGACGTGGAGGTGGTCTATTTGTATTACGCCCAGGGGCTGACGCCTGCTTCGCAACGGCTGGATGCGGACGAAATTCTTTCGGTCGAGCATATCGATTTTGACGAAGCGGTGCGCATGGTTTTGGACGATGAAATTTTGGACAGCAAAACCCAGATTGGTATTTTAAAAATAAAAAATATGCGTTAGGAGAGGTGTTTTATGGCACTGGTCAACACAACGGAGATGTTTAAGAAAGCCTATGCGGGCGGCTATGCAATCGGCGCGTTTAACGTGAACAATATGGAGATTGTTCAGGGCATTACCGAGGCGGCTATGCAGCAAAAAGCGCCGCTGATCCTTCAGGTATCGGCCGGTGCGCGCAAATACGCCAAGCATACCTATCTGATGAAGCTGGTTGAAGCCGCCGTCGCCGACACCGGTCTGGACATTGCGCTGCATCTGGATCATGGCGACAGCTTTGAGATATGCAAGGACTGCATCGACGGCGGTTTTACGTCGGTCATGATCGACGGTTCAAAGCACAGCTTTGAGGACAATATTAAGCTGACCCGTCAGGTGGTGACGTATGCGCACGCCAACGGAATAACCGTGGAGGGAGAGCTTGGCCGTCTGGCCGGCGTTGAAGACGATGTTAATGTGTCGGCTGAAGATTCCTCCTACACCGACCCTGCGCAGGTTGAAGAGTTTGTGACCAAGACCGGCGTCGATTCGCTGGCGATTGCCATCGGTACCAGCCACGGCGCTTATAAATTTAAACCCGGCCAGAAGCCGCAGCTGCGTTTTGATATTCTTAAAGAGGTTGAGCGGCGTTTGCCCGGCTTCCCCATTGTGCTGCACGGCGCGTCCTCGGTCATGCAGGAATATGTTGAGCTCGTCAACCGTTACGGCGGCCAGATGCCCGGCGCAATTGGTATTCCCGAAGAAATGCTGCGCGAGGCGGCTAAGATGGCGGTCTGCAAAATTAATATCGATTCGGATATTCGTCTGGCGATGACGGCGGCCATCAGAAAGCACATAGCCGAGCATCCCGATCATTTTGATCCGCGGCAATACCTCACACCCGCGAGAGATGCAGTGCGTGAAGTGATTGCACACAAAATTCAGACCGTTTTGGGCTGCGCCGGAAAAGCGTAGCGCTGCAAAAGAACAGCACAGCCGCTTGTGTTTTTAAAAATCAGCCTGTGTTTTGGGGATTATTTTGCGATGCTGCATTGCAGTGCTAAAAGCCGGTTCTCCCATTACGGGCAACTTTTCAGATTTGCCATAAAAGCCCGGTCGTTGCGGTAATAACCTGCAGCGACCGGGCTTTTTAAAACTATTTTAGAACAGGAATATTGTTATTGCGCGCCGGCACTACTGCTGTTAGCCTGAATTAGCATTAAGCATAATAGGTGGCAGGCTGCTGTTTTCAGAAACGTCCAGCTCGCCGCTGCGTACCATGGCAACAAAGATGGCGGCAATCTGCGGGTCAAAATGCGTTCCGGCGCAGCTTTCTATTTCCTTGAGCGCAACGTCGGTCGGCAGGGCATCTTTATACGGTCGCTTTGACGAGATAGCGTCGAAGCTGTCGGCAATGGCAAGGCAGCGGGCGGAAATAGGAATCTGATCGCCTTTAAGCTTGCGGGGGTAGCCCTCTCCGTCCCAGCGTTCATGATGTCCCATAATGGCCGGCATCACATAATTGAGCGATGGCAGATGCTTGACAATTGCAATGGACATATCCACATGCTGCTGCATAATGGCATATTCCTGTGCGGACAACGGTTCGGGCTTAGCTAAAATATGCTCCGGAATACCAATTTTTCCGATATCGTGCAATAAACCAGCCTCTGAAATAATGGATACATGCACCGGGTCCATGCCTAGTTTGGCGGCGAGCGCCGAAGCATAGCGCGCAACATTTTGAGAGTGCCTGAAGGTAAAATGATCTTTAGTATCAATAGCGGCGGTCAGGGCATAAAGTGTGGCGGTGTATGCCGGCCCGGTTTGACCGCTGTGCATGCTTAACGATGCGATTAGAGCATCGGGAGAAATTTCGCCCGAGTTTTCCGTTCCCTTTTTGCCTTTGGCACAAAGCTTGGGCGTATAAATAACCGTCTTGTTTTTTCCAGAGTTTTTGGCGGTAAACAGCGCCAAATCGGCGCGCAGCATCAGCTCCTCCTGATTGGGTGCAGCGGCCGGATAGGTGCACAGGCCGATGCTCACCGAAAGAAAGCGCCGGTCGTACTGCGAGGCGCCAAAAAACATTCTTTGTACCTTGATGCGTATTTTTTCCGAAATTTCAAACGCGCCCGATGAATTGTAGTCCGGCAGCACCACAGTAAATTCCTCGCCGCCGTAGCGCGCGCAGATACCGCGCTGGCCAACGATGGTTTTTATCAGTGCTGCAATTCTGCGCAGCGCCTTATCCCCCTCCAGATGACCGTACAGGTCGTTATATACACGAAAAAAATCGACGTCGATAATGATAACCGATACCGGCTTGCCACTTTTACGGGTCACAACGGTGGGGAGATATTGATAAAGATAACGCGTATTATAAAGCCCGGTCAGGTCATCGGTGGTGGTCTGGGGCTGAATGCCGCGGTAGCTATGCACGTTGTCGATCGCCATGGCGGTCGAGGCGCCAAAATCTTTGAGGAGACTCAGGTCCTCGACGGTATAAGCGCTGCCGTCCTGCTTGGAAGCAAGCAGAATTATGCCGATTAAAATCCCCCGGCATTTCATGGGTACCACAACCTGAATATCCAAATTGTCAAGCGCTTGCCGTTCCTTCTCGCAAAGGGCGCGGAACGGGGCGGCGGCATGCAGGGCCCCAATCTCCAGGCAGTCGTCGTTTTGGCTTATAGAGCGCACCAGAGGGCTGTGCGCGCCGATTTCAAGATCGTTGACTGTCAGCGCCACGGTGGAAGAAAAAGGCCGGTAGATGCCCGTTTCGTAATCCGGAAACAGCAGACAGGCGTGCTTGGCAGCCATGGCCTTTTCTGCCGTTTTAAGCAGCCGCATTGAAAGCTCGGAAAGGTCGCGGCTGTCGGCGTTATGAAAAGCAAAGGCGTGCAGCGCGTTACGGCGCTGATAAGCTGTTTTGTGAAACAGACGGTTAACCAATGTGCGGGTAAGGAGAAAGACCGGCTGAAACAGTACTGCGACAAAAAGCGCAGCAAGCGCACGAAAGAGATAAACCGGCATCCCATAGACCGCCAGCTCCCTTTTGAGCAGCAGTATCGCCCCTGTAAAAAGCGCACAGACCGACAGCAGAATTGCCGAAAACGTAAGACCGCGCACCACAATAAAGCGCATTTCAGCCGTTCGGTTTTTGAAGATGGCAAAGAACAGGATCAGCGCGGATACGGTACCGCAAAGAATATCAATGGGATATTGCCCCAGAATGGGCAGAATATTGCAAAAAGCACCTGCGTAACCAATGCC
>JAEWYJ010000050.1 GCA_023395695.1 Bacillota bacterium
CGGCGATGCCGCGTCCTGTGCTTGGGGCCGGGTCGGCATCGCCGCCTCTGTCTCTGCTTCCGGCTGCTTTTGCGGATACACCGCCGCCGACGGGAGAGAAAAAACAACCTCCACAAGCTTGTGTATGCTGACCTCCAGCGGTGCGGTCGCCATATTGGCAGGGAATACTTCCTCCATGCTTTTGCTTGGAGCCGTTTTATCAGAACTGCTGTCAATCGCCATTGCCGTCGGCAGAATTTTTTTGTACATTAGCTCTCGGTCGATATCTTTTTTGGAACGGGCCAATACTACATTCCCCTCTCGATAAGTTCTTGCGCAAAATTCATATAGTCCTTAGAGGCGGGGCTAGTGCGCGAATATTTAAAAACGCTCTCCTGTGCCGACTGCGCCTCCGACACCATGACGCTTGAACGAATCTTTGTTTTAAACAGCGGAATATTCAGCGACTTTGCAACCATCTCGGCCGTGCCCATAATCTCTTTGGCGAGAACGGTACGCGAGTTAAAACGGTTAAGCAAAATGCCGGCAAACTCCAGATTGCTGTTGCAATAGCTCTTTATATGCTGAACCGATTCATGCAACTGAGCCAGCCCCTGCAGGCTGAAAATGTCAGACAGCACCGGAACAATAATATAGTCCGACGCCGTAAAGGCATTAATCGTCAAAATGCCAAGGTTCGGCGGCGTATCAATAAAAATGTAATCATAGTAAGGTTTTAAAGGCTCCAGAACGTCCCGCAGCAAATATTCGCGCCCCTGGTCGGTAAAATCCAGCTCGGTGCCTGAGAGCAGTATATTTGAAGCAATTAGGTCGCAAGCCTCAACATGCTGAATGGCATGCTGCGGCTTGACCGCGCCTTTAAGCACATCGTAAATAGAGGCGGACAGCTCGTTGTCCCCCTTAATGCTGAAGGTCAGATTCCCTTGAGGGTCCAGATCAACCGCCAGCACGCGAAACCCTTTTTTGGTAAACGCGGCGGAAACTGCGCCCGTTGTTGTGGTTTTACCCACGCCGCCCTTTTGATTAGAAACAGACACAACTCTACACATACCGCAGATTCTCCTTATACGACCAGAAAGCCCGGCGCAAGGGCCGGATAAAGCCTTTCTGTTACTGTCCTTTCATATTATAACAACTGCCTTTGGTTATTACAAGGGCTGTACTAAACCGCTTTTTTATAATTTTATATTTTTAAATGTACAGGTTAACTTTTTAAAACAACTGTCGATTAGACATTATAAGCGAATAATAAGCGAACTCTAATATAAACCTGTTACATTGCCCGGGAGGATTTAACATGAGAATTGATCGGAATCAGGCGCTTAAAATTTATGAAAGCACCAAAAATGTGTCCTCCGTTAAGGCGGATAATTCCAGTATACCTGCAAGCGGCGCCAACACCGACCGTATCTCTATCAGTTCGGAAGCGGCGCGCCAGACCGAGCTGGGCGGCGCTGTACAGCATATTGCCGCCGAGGTTGAAACCAGCGTAGGCAGCGCGAAGCTCCAGCAGCTTTCCGCACAGATTGAGGCGGGGGAATACCGTATTCCCACGCACCGGCTGACCGCCTCCATCCTTAATTTTTTAGGTTGAGCCCCTTGCGGCTGACTGGAAAGGAGCCCGTTTATGATAAGTGAAGCACAGGCAGCCGAGCTGTTTGCTTTTTTTGAAAAATATGCGGCGGCATTGCACGGCATGGCCCGTGACGAAAAAGAAAAGCTTGGTGCACTGCTCTCAAATTCCCTGCCCCGCATTGAGCACGCCATCAGCACGGCTCAGGCCAATACCAAGCTGATTGAAAATTACGAAAACCGGCGTATTGCATTGCAGGAAAGCCTGGGCTGCCCCGACATGACCTTTACCCAGCTGCTGGAGGCGGTTCCGGACGCTAACCGGCTACCTCTGTCGTCGCTGTTCCGGCGAATTCAGGCCGCTGTGGATGAGATAAAGTTCACCAACGAAAAGTCGATGGAGGTGGCCCACACCAACATCACCCGCTTAACCCCTGAGACGCTTATTGCGGCCAGCCCGGGCGGCGAAGGCGCTTTGGCCGCCGTTTCTTACGGCGCGGCACGCGGCTATCAAAGCGCGGAAGCGCCAAGCATTTTTAAAACAAAAGTTTAGTCATGCCGGTATCCGTCGGCCGGGTAAAGATCAGGAGGATATTATGAGACCTACTTTTTTAGGATTTGAAACTGCTACAAGAGGATTGATGGCCAGCCAAAAGGCCATTGACATTATCGGTAATAACGTTGCCAATATTGGTGTTACCGGCTATACCCGTCAGCGCGTTGACCTTGTCTCAATGTCCATTAATACCAGCTTTAGCCGCTACGGCTCAAACACCGTCGGTCTGGCCGGGGCGGGTTCTATGGTGTCGGGTATCTCGCAGATTCGGGATTCCTATCTGGATAAGCGTTTTCGCGATGAATATGGCAGCGTCGGCTACTACGATACCGTCACCAGCATTTTAAAGGATGTTGAAACAAATTTAAGCGAAATTGAGCCGAGTACCATCACCTCCGCACTGACCGCGTTGGAAAATGCCTGGTCTGAAATGCAGGGCGAGGGTGCGCAAAGCTCGGTGGTTGCCAGCAGCATTTTAAGCGCCTCGCGCACACTGACGCAGGTATTTACGCAGATTAGCACCAAGCTAAACAACCTTTGGCAGCAGCAAAAGAC
>JAEWYJ010000168.1 GCA_023395695.1 Bacillota bacterium
GTCTATCATTATGACCTTGACACCATCGCCCGCATGGCGGTCGAAGCCAACGGCGCGATCCGCATGGCGCATCTGGCCATTGTGGGCAGCCACAGCGTCAACGGTGTGGCGCAGGTACACTCCCAACTGTTAAAGAGCCAGCTTTTTAACGATTTTTATAAAACCTACCCGTCACGGTTTAATAATAAGACCAACGGTATCACCCACCGCCGCTGGCTGAATGCGAGCAATCCGCGTCTGAGCGCTTTGCTGGAGGATGCCGCAGGCATCCAGAGTGCCAAGAACCCGACCCGCCTTGCGGAGCTGACCAAGCGTGGCTTGGAGCGGGACGAGAGCTTTCTCAAGGCGCTGGCCGGCGTTAAAGCCGACAACAAGGCCGATTTCTCGGATTTTTTAAAGCGGGAGCACGGTTTCTCGGTCGACCCCGCATTCCTGTTCGATTTTCACGTCAAGCGCATTCATGCTTATAAGCGCCAGCTTTTAAACGCGCTTAAAATTTTAGACCGCTACTTTGCCATCAAGGAGGATGGGCGAACCGACTTTACACCCACGGCTTTTTTCTTTGCGGGTAAGGCAGCGCCGGGTTATGTTTACGCCAAGACCGTTATCAAGCTGATCCATTCTATTGCCGCGCTGGTTAACAACGACCCGACGGTCAGTGCGCTGATGCAGGTTCGGTTTTTAGAGAACTACAATGTGTCGCTGGCGCAGCGCATCTTCCCCGCCGCCGATATCAGCGAGCAGATTTCCACCGCCGGCACCGAAGCCTCCGGCACCGGCAACATGAAGTTTATGCTCAATGGCGCGTTGACGCTCGGCACCATGGATGGCGCCAATATTGAAATTGCGCAGGCGGTCGGTGCGGAGAACATCTTCACCTTTGGCCTTTCTGTGGATGAGATTATGCGCGCCCGGCGGGAAAACAGCTACCGCAGCGCCGAGCTTTACGCGGCCGACCGCCGAATTAAGCGCATGCTTGACGCACTGACCAACAAAACCCTCACCGACGCGTCCCCTGAGGAGTTTTTACCGATTTTTAATGCGCTTGTGCTGCAAAACGATTATTATTTTTGTCTGGCCGATTTTGAGGCATACACACAGACGGCTGAGAGCGCCGGGCGCATCTACCGCGAAGAGCCGCTGCGCTGGCTGAGGATGTCCGCGGTGAATATTGCAAATGCCGGACGGTTTTCCAGCGATGAAACCATCCGCGAATACGCCAAGGATATCTGGAATATTCATCCCGCTAAATTGTAAAATACGCTTCAGACGCTCAAAAGACCCGGCAGGTGTGTGCTACACGCCCGCCGGGTCTTTTTGTCGAGAAGCTCATAGTCTCAGCAACATTGTAAAATGGAATGCAACAGGGAAAAATATGTATGCCAATCCAGAACTATTTTTCAGTTTGACCGGCTATATAGTCAAACCACCAGAAAATCAATACGTCTTGACGATCCATTTTGCAGCTGACCGCGTTGTCGTCCTTGAAGGGCGCCAGCCCATCTGCGTCCTCCGCCTTGTCAGCCACAAAACAGCCTCGCCAATCCTGTATCGTTTTTCTGGTGGTATGACTATAACACATAAAAACAGCATAGTCCAAGGCGTTGGCATGGTTTTTGGCATAGGCCCATCCTGTTTATACCCGCTTAAAAATGCAAATCCTTTGGGATTTTAAGCCTTGTAACCGGCTCAAAGGGAACCCAGATAACATGCGGCTCCTGCGCCGATGCCGAATAGTTTATGCCGTGGTCAATCGGATTACCGTTGAGCATATTTGTTAAGGCGGCAACCGCAGTTTCTCCCTGCGCTTTGGAATTCTGAAAAACCGTCATGGCCAGCTTGCCGTCGAGAAGCGCCCGAACGGCCGGCTCGGTTGCGTCGATACCGACAATTATTTTTTTGCCGGGGTCCATGCCCAGATATTCAAACGCTTCAATAGCGCCTAATGCCATTGCGTCATTATTTGAGATAATGGCGTCAAAGTTAACGCCGGATCTTAACACCGGCAAAATTTTAGTCATGGCGTCATGGCGGTCGTAATTGGCCACAATAGGGGGTGCAACCCTGATCGCCCGGATGCCGTTATCCGCAAGCGCCTGCAACGCCGCCTCGGTCCGCTGCCCGCTGGAAAGCGCGGTCGGCTGCCCCTTGAGCAGGAGGTAGCGCACCTCGTTCTTACCCCTTTCTTTTAAGTGGTTTGCAAGCCATTCGCCTTGCAGCCGTCCGGCTACGGCCTCGTCAGAGCCTATGTATACCGCGTTTTTATTCAGCAGGCCCATGTCGTCAGGGGCGCGGTTAACCAGCACCACCTTCATATTTTCCGCCGCTTTGAGAATAGGAGCGGCGCTGTCGGGCGTGACCAGATTAACGATAATCCCCTTTTCGCCCTTTTGGAAGGCGTTTTCGACCTGCATCAGCTGAAGATCGGCGGAATTTTTAGAATCGAGAAGCGACAGGTTGAAATTTCCTCTTCGGGCTGCCTCTGAGATATGAGATTCCAGCCTGGAGATAAATTCGTCCTCGCCCTTATAGGCTAAAGAAACAAGCTTTTTGTTGTTGGTATGAACCGTGTTCGTCATGGGTCGTATATTGGCCCGCTTCCAAATCATGGCGTTTATCTCCTCCCTGAGTCTTTTGGGAATGCGTCTTATTTTATTATATTGCCACAGGCGCATGTAAATGCCACTGTTCAGGTATTCAAAACACAGCGGGGGGAGGCTCCGAAGTCTTATAAGAGTGGGTTAACGGCGCGGGAATCAGGCAGAAAAGGGCCATAAAGCGGGGGTTTGTCGCTGTTTTAAAAACAGTCGGACGAGGCATTGAACGTCGGTAAACCGTTTATGGGTTTAAAGCAGGGGCGTTTTGTATTCCTGTTAGGATTCACCGGGCAGATAGCCCGTCTCCAAATAAGGCTCAAGGCTGCGCTGCGTTTCGTGGCTGTAAGCCTGAATATGGCTTTTCATCATCTGGACAAAGCTTTCTATATAATACGGCGAGTAAATATAGCGGGGGCGTATCAGCTCAATGCGGGTGCTTTCGCGCATATCCCGCAGGCGAAAAATACGAACCGGTTCGCGGTCTGCGTGCAGCCTGTTGTATAAAATAACTTGCTTTAAGACCAGCTTTGGGCAAAAAGCGGCGACCATATGACGACCGCACAAGCTAATTTGCGTTTCGTAATCACTGATGGCGTATATTTGGTTGGGGCAAAGATTCTGCGCGTCGAGATAGCGCCGGATCAGCTGATTGGTGGTACTGACGTTAACAGTACCGGCAAAGGGCATGCCTGAAAAGCGGTGCAGGTCCAGCGCCCCGTCGTCATACGCGTGGGAGGTTGTCCCAGCCCGGTACCACCGACGCAAAAACGTCTGTGTGGCAATCAGATAAACACTGTCTTTGGCAATTGGAATTGCCTCCAGTTGCGCGTTGGCAGGACAGTCGATACCTAAAAACAAATCCAGTTCTCCGCGCAGCATTTTTTCCAGCATGTTGCTGGTTTCGTCCAGAATGGTCGAGACACGAACCTGCGGAAATACGCTGCCGTATTCCTGTAAAAAGTCCGGCAGCATCAGGCGGGCGCGGCTGGAATTGAGACCGAACGCAATGCTGCCGCCGGTGCCGGCGCGTATATCGTCCAGCCGCTTATTAAAGCCGTCTTCTATCATGCCAATCTGGCGCAGTGTCTCGTACAGTGCTTGTCCGGCCACCGTCAGCGCCAGCTGCGGCTCACGGTCAAATAATTTGACCCCGTAATGCGCCTCCAGCTTTTTAATATTGCTGCTGACGCATTGCTGCGTCACAAAGCCTTTCTGCGCTGCTTTGGTAAAGCTCATTTCTTCTACAGACAGTATAAAAAGTCGACGCGCCGTATCCATAGCTTACCTCCTGTCTTCTTTGCGGCAGCCCCTGCAACTATGCGCCATGGAGCGCCTGCAAAGGTGTGGGCGCTAAAGTTACCCATTGAAAATTAATCTCCCTTAAGTCTCTTTTGCACCGGACGGTATTGCCGCCCGCACCAGATACAAAATAGTTTCGTCAGGCTTATTTTACTTTTGGATGGGTCTGTTTATAGTTCTCTATTTATATATGCCAAAAATATGGCCCGTTGTCAACCTGTACTAAATCTTATTTTTTTCGCTTTCTGGGCGCACACCTTCCCCAATGGATGGAATGGGTGTTTTTATACCTTCCACAATTTTTTGTTGTGTGGATATCCGCCATTATTTGTTTTACTTTTAACGATCCAGCTGATAACGTGGATACTAAGAAGAAGCGGCCGCTTCAAAAAAAGAGGAGAGCAACTAAATGAACGTTATAATTATTCCCATTTTTATTTGTCTGTTCAGTCTGCTGGCCTATAAAAAATGGAGCCCTATTTTGCTGGGGCCCGTCATGGCACTTTTGTTGGTTATTTGTACGCGCCTGCCGCTTCTTGACACCATGCTGGGCCCCTACCTTGAAGCCGCATCTAATTTTGTCAAAAGCAATTTTTTTGTGTTTTTTCTGGGCGCAATTTTTGGCGGCGTTATGGAGGTTACCAATGCGGCTAAATCAATTGCGGTGTGGATGTCCGGCATTACTAAGGGGAAATTTGTGCTCCCGCTTATCATGACCATCACCGGTATTCTGGCCTTTGGGGGCGTCAGCGGATTCGTGGTCTATTTTTCCATGTATCCTATCGCGCTGCATCTGTGCCGTGAATCGAACATTTCACGTGCGCTTATTCCCGGTGCAATAGCCTCGGGTTGCTGGACCTGGGCGATGACCGCTCCCGGCTCACCCTCGGTTCCAAACGTTCTGGCCATGAAGGCCCTGGGCACCAGCTCCACTGCCGACCTGGTGGGCGGCATCCTGTTTGCGGGCGTGTTCCAGTACATATTGGTATTTCTGTACCTTGAGTGGCAGGCCCGGCTATACAGTAAGCGCGGCAACGGCTTTGTTACCGACGACTATGTTGAAGCGGAAATGAACAAAAATCAGGATAAGCAGATGCCCAATCCTTTGGTTGCCTTTCTGCCGCTCATCACCATTATCGTGCTGTTTAATGTCGTCCATCTTGCTATAGAAATTGCGCTGGTAGCCGGCGTATTGCTGGGTATTTTGTTGTTGTACCGGTATGGCGGCAATGCGTCCGCGTGGCTGCAGGTTTGCAACAAGGGCGCCAATAATTCGGCTGTGGTCATTCTGAATACCGCAATGGTTGTCGGATTTGCCGGTGTTATGAAGCAAACAACCGCCTTTAGCACGCTGGTGTCTAATCTTGGCGGCATGTCGATGAGTCCCCTTGTTTATGTTGCCATTACCGCCGGGCTGTGCGCAGCCGCTGCGGCGTCCGCCTCAGGCGGTATGGGCGTTGCGCTTGAAGCGTTTAAAGGCGCCTATCTGGCGCTGGGCATCTCTCCCGAAATTATCCACCGTATCGCGGTTATCGCCAGCGGTACGCTCGACTCCCTGCCCCATACCGGCGGGCAGATTACCTTGCTGAATATCTGCCATATGAGTCATAAGGAATCGTATCTGCATATGTTTGTCACCGAATGCATTATTCCGCTGATTACGGTGACGGCGCTGATTCTATGGCATTCGGCCGGCTTTTAAAACGAGGGATGGGGTGATATAACCGTGTTGGAAATTTTAAAAGGGGCATATGATCTTCATGTGCATTCGGCGCCCGATGTGGTGACCAGAAAATTTAGCGATCTTCAAATGGCACAGCGCATCGTAGACGCTAAAATGAGCGGCTACGCTATCAAAAACCATCAGCTGTGCAC
>JAEWYJ010000019.1 GCA_023395695.1 Bacillota bacterium
GAGGAGCACCCTGCACTCCACAGGTACAGCGTCTTGTTGGTGCGCGTCCGCTCAAAAAAAGGCAACACCTTCTGCGCCAGAAATTCAAAATGCTCATTCTCACGCATAAAATAAGTATAATTCGTCGTGAGCTTATTGAGCATTTTTGTCATTTCGTTGCCGGTTTTATCGGCGTACAGAAATTCAAAATACTGACTGAAGGTTTTAAAGCCATAGTTTAAAAGGGTGTTAGACATCCGCCCTTCAATCAGAACGCGCTTTTTTGAGAGGTCTATGCCATAATTTTTATGTACAAATGTCTTTAACTCATTGAATTCCTGATCTGTCAGTTTAAGCATGGGCGATATAATCCCTTCGAACGGTTTCATCACAACGCTGCATTCCCGCAGGTATCGTCGGACAGAAATTTGTCGCAGTCCAGAATCAACACCAGACGCTCCCCCACCTTGCAGATGGACGAAAGATATTTATTGGTATTCACACTGGAGAAGTCGGGGATTGACGCAATCTGATCATTTTTAAAATCGTTATCTTCGGCGACCCGGTCCTCAATCAGCCCTACGAGCGACTCCTTCCAGTTAATGACGATGATACAGGTGCGCTCGTCGTATTCAATTTCTTCAGCGCCAATTTTAATGCGCGCGTCAATGACCGGCACAATGCGACCGCGAAGATTGATAATGCCCTTGACAAAGCGCGGAATTCCCGGAACCCGCGTCGCCTCCTGAATGCCGATAATTTCAAGAATGTTCTCAAGCGCAACGCCGTAGACGGTTTCGCCAATATAAAAGGTCAGATATTTACCGGCAAAAACAGTACTTTCAACCGATTTGACAACACTGTTGACAGCTACTTGTGCCATACTGGCCACCTCCTAAAAGTTGTTGAGCAGATTGTTGGCGTCGAGAATTAAGCTGATGCTGCCGTCGCCCATGATGGTGCAGCCCGCCAGGCCATTTCCCTTGATGCTGTACTTGCTTAAAAATGCCGGGAACGGCTTAACGACAACCTGCTGCTCCCCTAAAAGCTCATCCACAAACAGGCAGGCCGCCTTGCGGTCGTTTTCAATCAGAATGAAAATGCCATCCTTGAGATCGGTTTTGGCGTTTTCGGCATCGTAGATGCGATGCAGGCGGATGATTGGGAAGCAGGTGCCGCGCAGCATCACCATCTCGGAGCCCTCGGTATCTTTAAGGACCTGAATACCGTCGCCGAGCTTAAAGGTCTGGCGGATAGAGGTGATGGGAATAATATAAATGCCGTCGCTGACCGCAACCTCCATACCGTCCACAATGGCGAGTGTCAGCGGAATTTTGATCGTAAAGGTGGTGCCTGAACCTTTTTGCGATTCCACCGAGATGCTGCCGTTGACCTTTTCAATGTTCTGGCGCACCACATCCATGCCAACGCCGCGGCCGGAGTATTCGGTAACAACCTCATTGGTCGAAAAGCCCGGCATCATAATCAGGTGGAATGCCTCTTTGTCGGTATAATCCGCCTCGGGCTTGGTCAGCAGGCCATTGCTTTTAGCCTTGTCCAGAAGCTTGTCCCGGTCGAGGCCGCGGCCGTCGTCGGCAATGGTTATGACAATTTCGCCGCCAATATTCTGTGCGCCCAGCGTAATGGCGCCCTGCTCGGCCTTACCCTGCGCCACGCGTTCCTCGGGTGTTTCAATCGCATGATCCATCGCATTCCGGATCATATGCATAAACGGGTCGGCCAACACGTCATTGATGGTCTTGTCAATTTCGGTCTCGCCGCCAAAGGTTTTAAGCACAACCTCTTTGCCAAGCTTGCGGTTCATGTCACGCACAATCAGGTTCATCTTCTGGAAAACGCCGGTCAGCTGCACCATGCGGATCGACATAACAATGTCCTGAAGCTGGTCGGTCAGCTTGCGCAGCTGCCGGGTCGATTTGCTGAAATTATCAAGCTGAAGATTTTTAAGCTCCGGGCTGTTGGCCACCATCGACTCGGCAATAACAATCTCGCCCATAATGTCCATCAGTTGGTTAAGCTTGGTCTGGTTGACGCTGATCATGCTCTGCTTTCCGGCTCCGGATGACGCCGTCTTGTGTGCCTCACCGGCAGAACTGTCTCTGCCTTGCGCCTCCAAAGCGCCGGCGGCGCCCGCAGGAGCGGCCGTGTTCTCGTGCTCGGCTGCGGCAGCCGTAACCACCGCCAGAGGAGCGGCACCCTGCCCGCCGACATTCTCATATGATTTAATATTAACCGAGCTTTCAATAACCGAATAGACATTTTCTATCGGCAGCGAGGTTTTGATGGTCAGCAGCAGGCCGTTTTTAATAATTTCAGCCGCATAATCGGAATTGGTCTCGGGGTTCGGCGGTACGCTGGTAATATCCTCACAATAACCCTTGAGCTGCGTAATCAGCATAAAGGCACGGATATTTTCCATCTGGCAACCGTCCTCAAAAAAGACCCTTATTTTATATGCGCCGCCAAAGGCTGCCGCGGGCTTGCCGCTTTCCGGCTTCTCCGGCGCTTGCGGCTGCGGTCGCACAGCGGGCGCCGCTTTTAATACCGGCTCAACCGGCGTCGCAGGCGCGGCCTGAACCGGCGCCTCACCCTTGAGCTGAGGAAGAACGGCGTTGATTGTTTCAATCAGCTCCACCGGGTTAGAGGGCGTGTATTCTTCAATATCGCCCTGAATGCCTTCTACTTCGCTCTTGAAAAAGTCGGAAGATTGAAAAAGAATGTCGAAGATAGGCCGGCTGAGTATCCCCTTCATAATATCCGGGTCTTCACGTACAACAAAGAACATATCCTCAACGCGGTGCGCCACCTTTGAAAAGGCAGAAAGCCCCATCATCGCAGCAGAACCCTTAATGGTGTGCATGATGCGGAAAATCTCGTTGATATCCTCTGTTGTCATTTCCTGACTTTGCTCCGACTGGAGCAAAATCTCATCCAATTGCTCCAAAAGCGTGGTTGTTTCGTATAAAAACATATCCACCATTGGGACCATGCTCGCGTCAAAAACACTCATGTTCTTCACCTGCTAACATATTTTTTTACATGCTTTATGCCGTGTTTTATCCCATTATAATATATATTTTGTTTATTTGATACTGTTTTTTGGAGTTTTTTCAACAATTTCTATCATTTAATAAAAAACGGCAAAATTTTACCGTCTGTTTTCCAAAAATCCATGTATTTTTTGTCCAACTAATATGATATAATGTCACACGTAAGCTTATTGTGGTGTTTTGTTTTTTATTTGGTAACATTATTTTTATATCTCTAAATAATTTATATTTTTTGTAACTTTACTGTCAGGGAGATGAAGCAACATGGCGGATATTTTAAAAATTACAACCCCTGTTATCGACCGCACCGCCGTTTCGGCCAACCGGCCTGTTGCCGACCCTTCTATTCCCTTTCAGCTTTCTGATATCACCAAGGTCATAAAACCTGGTGAGCAAAGCGAAATACTGCAACAGAACAACGGGCTGATTGAACGCGAAAACAGTGCCGCTATTCTGATCAATCTTTTAAAGGATCCGTCAGTTACCGTCAGCTTCCTCAAGAACATCGATATGCTCCAGGAAATTATCAAGCTGATTCCGGTCAACAACCGGGCTCTGACCGCAGAGATTGAACAGCTTTTCAGCGATTTGCTTGTCGCCCCGGGCGATATTGCCGGGGAGCTTTTACGGCAGGAGCAGGCCTCCACCGCCTTTAAAGGCGATTTGTTTGATTTTCTGCGGCAGCAGCTTACACAAAACGGCAAGCCCGAAATGCGGTACGGCATCTGCAATCTTTTAAAATCGCTCAACGCTATTTCTTCTCAGCAAAAGATTTTAAAATCCATTTCAAACGGTCTTGCTTTTTTGTCCGAGAGTCTGACCAGCAGCTCTTCGCTCTCGCAAAAGCTGCTGGAGCTGGCCGGGCGGTTTAGAGAGCCGGGCGCTCAAAACCATTTCAATGCACTTAAGGATGAGACGCTTGTGCTGCTTAACGACGTAAAGAGCAGCATTTTGTATTCCCCAAAGCTGCAAAAGATGGTTCCTATGATTATTTATAACCTCTCGCGCTATAACGATAATCCTCATTTTTTAAAGGAATGCGCGGCCAGCCTTTCCACCGTTCTGGACGGGGACGCACAAAAGCAGCTGTTGACCGACCTGTTGCACGCTTACGGTCAGGGCCCCTTGTCACAGGAGCCCTCTAAGGTGATGAACATTATTGCTGAAATTATCGCCAAGCAAAACGACAACAGCGAGCTGGCGATGATTGGCGGTGAAAAGATTGAGAAAATTATTTACAGCCTCCTTTCTTCCCCGTGCAACTTTACGCCGCTGCTGCATTACATTGTCCCGGTGCAGGCTGAGGATTTAAAATCGTTTGCCGAAATCTGGATAGATCCCAACGCCGAAAGCACCGACGCCAAGGGCAACCGCGTGCAGGACTGCATTCACATGCTCATGGTGTTCGATATAGACGGCATCGGCCGCTTTGAAGCGGAGCTTGCCGCCGCCGGCAAGGATATTATGGTTAACCTTTTCTGTCCCGCGCCTTATCTGCCGGCTTTTTCCGCCCTGGCTGTGCCGGTGCGGGAGCAGGTGGCCGCCACGGGCTACCGGCTTTTGAACCTCTCGGTCGATAAGCTTGAAAAACACCGCTCGCTAATGGATGTATTTAAAACCTTGCCGCATAAAAGGACGGGTGTCGATGTCAAAATCTGATAAAAGAAATAAGGCTGTTGCGCTTAAATATCAGGAAGAAACCGATGTGGCGCCGGTGGTTATTGCCTCCGGCTGTGGGAATGTTGCCGAAAAAATTATCGATATTGCCGAAAGCAAGGGCATTCCTGTCTTTAGGGACGACAGCGCCGCTTCCCTGATGTGCATGCTGGAGGTGGGCCGCCCGATCCCGCCTGAACTCTACCAGATTGTCGCAATCATTTACGGCCAGCTGATGCAAATTTCGCAGGATATTAAGCACTACAGTCAGATGGCTCCCACGCCCAACCGCACCAGCCCCGAGCAGCTGCGCCAGCAGGTTGAGCAGGGGCATCGCTCTTCTTCAAAAAAATAGCGCTGCAAAGACAGAATGCATTGAAAAATCTGGTTTCTTTCTGGAAAAAATGTTATAGTATTATTATAAATACCTTTAAAAACATATGATTTAGCAATGCTGCTTTTAGGTTACGGAAGCAGCTGAGAGCCGACGCGGCAACGGGCACCGGTTTTATCGGCCTTACATCCGCACGCCCCGCCTGTACCTGCTTTTAAACTTTTTAAAAATACAAAACCATGTCCGCTTTGTTTTCTGCGTCATTCCGGCAGCAATCCAGACACCAGGAGGAACAGATAATGCCTGAGAACAAGACCTATTTGCAGGAGCTGATTGGCAACCTCTGCGAAATAAAATCTGAACAGAACGATCTGCTTGTGGTCGCGCGGGTGGAGTCGCTTGACCCCGAGGATGAGACGCGTATGACCATCGTTTCTGCGCAGGAGGACGAGCGGCTGCCGCTGATAGCCTATAACACCCCCGTGAAAATTGTTTCGTTTGCGTGCAAGCAGGGCTTTTTGCTGATGCGCGGCAATGTTTATATTTCTACAACCAGCATGCTGACACTGGTCAATGTTCACACGGCGCAGGGCTACGAACGCCGCAAATATTTCAGGCTTAATACCAATGTAATGGCCACCGCCGTTTTGCAGCACGAGGAACGCGACAAAGAGGATGCCGAAGAGGATTCCATGATCCTGACGCTTTATGACATCAGTCTGGGCGGTATACGAATCGGCAGCGGCAAAACCCTAAACCCGGGCGACCTTTTACTGACCTCTTTTGATCTGATGGATAAGAAAATGGAATTCTGCTGCCGGGTATGTCGCGAAATTCCCGCCAAGCGGGTTATTCCCGGGCAAAAGCAGTACGGCTGCGAGTTTGTCAGCTTTTCGACCCGGCAGATAGACCAGCTGTGCAACATTTTGTTTAAGCTTCAGCGCATTCAAATTCAAAACCGCAAAAAGAGCCGCTATGACTGATCGGCAGCTATAGGAGTAGACGTTATGAAGGACTGGTCGAAAACGAATACAAATATTCTTTCGGGCATTAATCCGGATGAGCTGATTTTTGCGCTGGATATCGGCACCCGCAGCATTATCGGTCTGGTTGGCCTGATGCGCGGCGACCGTTTTCACATTGTGGCGATTGAAACGGTAGAGCATGAAAAGCGCGCCATGATCGACGGCCAGATTGAAGATATTGACGAGGTTGCCGCCGTGGCGGGCCGGGTAAAAGCTTCTTTGGAAGCCCAGCTGGGTTTTGCTTTGCATCGCGTGTGTGTGGCAGCGGCGGGCCGCGCATTGAAAACCAATACCGCCGAATTTGCCATGGCCGTCTCGCCAAAGCAGGCCGTCACAAAAGAAACGGTCTACGAGCTTGAGATGGGCGCCGTAAGCCGCGCCAGCGAAGCGTTGGCCGAGGTGGAGGGCGACCTTGAATTTTACTGTGTCGGCTATTCGGTTAAGCGTTTTTATCTTGACAACTATACTTATGCGACTATTCTGGGGCACAAAGGCAAGGACGCGCGGGTGGAGGTAATTGCCACCTTCTTACCCAGCGAGGTCGTCGACTCCCTTTCGGCCGCCATGAGTAAAATTGGCCTTGAAATTGATTTCTTGACGCTGGAGCCAATTGCAGCCATGAATGCGGTTATTCCCAATGAGCTGCGGCTTTTGAATCTGGCGCTGGTGGATATCGGCGCGGGAACATCGGATATCGCCCTTTGCGAGGAGGGCAGCGTTACCGCCTATACCATGGCTACGGTAGCGGGCGACGAAATTACCGAGGAAATTATCCGTAAATATCTCGTCGATTTTGCAACGGCGGAGGACATGAAGCATTTGCTGGGCACAGACACAGCCGAAATTGCCTACAGCGATATCATGGGCTTTGACTACACCGTCCCGCGCGAAGCGTTGCTCGACTCGGTCGGCGTCGCCATTGACACGCTGGGCAAGGTTATCTGCGAAAAGATTCTGGAAGCGAATACCCGCCCTCCGGCCGCCGTTTTTCTGGTAGGCGGCGGCAGCAAAATACCGACGCTCTGCGCACTGGTCTCGGACAGGTTGGGTATAGACCAGCGCAAGGTTGCGGTTGGCGGCAACAATTTTATGAAGCGCGTCATGACCGCCAACCAGGACCTGCAAGGTCCCGAATATGCCACCCCGCTCGGTATTGCGCTCACTGCGGCTGCGGCCGGAGAGCACCGTGGCTTTTCAGTTACCCTCAACGGCGAAAAGAAACAGCTTTTCCGCAGCACGGTGATGCCGCTGATGGACGTTCTGTTGCTGTGCGGCTATAAATACAGCGACGTTTTGGGCAAAAACGGACGCAGCATTGAATATGAGCTCAACGGCAAGCGCTGCATTGCCAGAGGCGGTCACCTTCAGCCTGCCGAACTGCGTTTGAATGGCGAGCCTGCCAGCATTGCCACCTCGGTCAAAAGCGGCGACGAAATTGAGGTCGTTCTGGCCCAGTCCGGCAAGGACGCCACACTTAATATCAACCAGCTTGCGGTACTCAGCGAAGCGGTTACGGTATATTATCACGGCTCCGCCGTCGAGGCCGGTTGTTTTGCCGCCATTAATGGGCGACGCGCTGTTCCGGGGCAACCCATACATAATAAGGACCGGGTCGAGATTTCGGCCATTAAAACGCTGGGTGATTTGCTGCGCCATCTTGGCGCCGAGGACGAGGGCCTGCATTTTCTGGTCAACGGCCTGCCCCGCCCTAAAACCTATCATTTAAAAAATAATGATGCCATTATCGCCTCCGCCGCACCCGTAGCCGAGGCTTTGGTTGAGCAACCGGCTCAGGGCGTATCCGCATCCCCGCAGGCGCAGACATCTGCGCCCCAGCCTGCCGCCATTACGCCCGCAGCTGGCGTTCAAGCCGTGCCACCCACCGCTGCCGCGTCCGCGACTGCCACACTCCAGCCGCTGCCCATGCCGGTAGCGCCTGCGCTGGAGGTCACGGTCAATGGCATTAAGCGCATGCTTCCGCCAAAGCCGGACAGCGGTATCTATCAGTTTGTGGATATGCTTAATCTGGTGGACATAGACCCCACCAAGCCCCAGGGAGATATCGTACTGCTGCATAACGGCAGAGATGCCTCTTATATTGAGCCGGTTCAAAATGGCGATAAGATTGATATTTACTGGGCAAAGCGCAGCTGACGCCGCCCCGGCCGCTTGAGCTTCCGCAGTTGGGGCACATGCGGCGCCAAGGCCATCTTATTTGGTACTAAACAATATTTTACACGTTATAGCGCTACGAAAGATCGGTTGCTGTTTTAAACAGGCCTTTGACCGGTTATCAATTGATTGCAATGCAGTAAGCTTCGGGAGGAACCGTTATGCAGATGAATGT
>JAEWYJ010000039.1 GCA_023395695.1 Bacillota bacterium
TGACGCTCTATTCCCGCCATTTCGTATTCCAGACGGGTTTTCTCCGCTGCCGTGCGCAAAGAATCCCGCATATAATAGCCGCTGGTAATTCCCAGCGATACGACAAACGCCAACACCCCAATCTGAAAAAACAGCGTCAGCACATCGGTAAAGCCTAACCAATAGTTAAACAGCTCCAGCAGCACGGCAAGGGCCAGCAGGACAATGCCGATACCAAAGCGCCCCGCCGCCAAATTGCAGTATCGAAAGCGCTCCCATAGCAGGCAGGCGACAAGGGTAACAAAACCAAGCGGCGCAATGAGGTGAAACAGGTACAGGCTTTTAGTAAAATCCGTCCGGCCGGTAAGCTGCAACAGCAGCGTCAGGGCCACGGCGGCATAGTGTATGCCAAGCAGGAGCTGCATGGGCAGCCTGTTTCTTGGTTGCAAGACGGTCAGGCCAAAGCGCAGCAGCGGAATGGTCAGCAGAAACAGGCCCAGATACGCTATGGCGTAAAGCAGGGACGGATACGGGAAAATCAGCGCTGTAAGGTCGCATTCGCCCAGGCTCCAGACGCCTGCCGACAAGGAAAACAGCCCCAGCCACAAAAAGGATGAGGCAGAGCGTATTTTGCTGACAAAGCTGAGCGAAACAACCAGCATCACCAGTCCCATAAAAATTAACAGGAACGCAAACAAAAAGGTAAAGCCGTCCTGTTTAAACTGCTTTAACATAAGTGCATGTGCCGTCCCCACCGAGAGTGCGGGAAGCGCAAGCGCGCTGCGCTGGCTGGGGGCCTGGTATGCCATACGCAGAGAAACGGCGCCGCCCCCGGCAGGCAGGGGAATAAACGCCATGTTGGTGGGCGGGTCATTCATATAGGCAGGGTAGCTGCCCGGCTGACCGTATTGATACGCCAACACGTCGTTGAGATACACCCGAACAGGTGCGAATACCGATTTAACCAGCAAAAATTCCCCCGGCCCAACCTGCAACTCGGCGGTCAGCGTAACCGGCGCGCGGGGCGCAAGCCCGTTAAGTCTGGCGGGCAGTGTCAGCGGGGAAACACCGTCGGCCGTTTCGCACAGCACCGTCGGTATAACCCGTGCGCGGTCCTCGGTTTGGGTGGGCTGGTCGCGGACACAACGCACGGCGATGAAGCACAGCACCGCCAAAAGCAGCAACGCGTACAGCAAGGCGGCAAGCTTTTTTCTCATAGGCTGCTCCCTCTCGCTGCCCGGAAGAGGAAATCTTCGTAGGCTCTGACGGCCTTGCTCAGGGACGAATGCCGGATATAAACCCTGTCCCCGTTTTGCATTTCGAACACCTTTAGGGCCTTATCCACACGCCGGACATATTGCAGGTTTGCAATAAAGCTGTGGTGGCAGCAAAAAAAAGAATCCGGCAGCAGCGGCCCAATATCCTTGAGCTTCACCGTTTGACTGGTGCGCAAAATTTTGGCGGGCATATGTACCACTACGGCATGATTCATCTGCTCAAAATACAAAATATGCGCAAATGGCAGCCGACGGCTTGCGCCCTCAATCAGCAGTGTAATGGCGGCGGCGCTGTCACGCTTTGCCTGTACAAGCGTCAAAAGCTCCCGCACATCCTCAAGCTTTACCGGCTTTTCGAGATAACCGGCCGCCTTCAGGCGGTAGCTTTCCAGCGTATGCGCCGTGCTAGTGGTGGTAAAAACCAGCGTTACCGTGCGGTCAGCCTTGCGTATTTGAGCCGCAGCGTCCACGCCTTTTATGCCGTCCATATAAATATCGAGAAAAATCAGGTCGTACTTTCCGGGGGCAAAGGCCGCCAGCAGCGCCTCTCCGGATGAAAAAGCGTCGCACCGCGGGGCAAACCCGCTCTGCGCCAGCAGCGCCAGCAGCCAATCGGCATGCGACTTGGTGTCCTCGCAGACGGCAACATAAAGCGGCGGCTTCATAGCAGCGCCCCCTCTCCTGACAATGTGTTCCTTTAAATCCCAGTATATCATATCTGCAAAGAAAGGTACAGCATATTTGCGCATGATTGTCAAGCGCTGTTTTCGTTGGGGAACCCAACGGCGCCGGGCCTTTCTTCCGGGGAAACTTTTCTCTATAATTTTAATTGGTGGAGTAGGGTCGTTGGCCGAATTGCGTCCCTATGACCAAATGCAGAATAAAGGGAGGAAAGCCGCGATGCATAGGGGTTTGCAATATTTCAGGCACTGTCCGGCCTGCGGGAAAAGCGGAGCAGCAATTGCAGCTAAGCTGGTGCGGGGCGGCATTGAGGATATGGACACTCTTTGCGAACAGATGGCGCAAGAGCCCCAAAAGGTGGCGCAAATTCGCGATATTGGCCCCGAAAGTATGCGCGCCATCCGTTGTGTTTGTGCAGCCTACCGCAATGAGCGCAGTGACACGGGATAAGGACGCTTTGGCACGTAACAGGCGAACTAAAACAGCCACAAGATGCATAACAAGGAGGAACGCATATGAACACATACAAACCCGCACACAGGCTGACGGCACTGGTGCTGGCTGTTCTGATGACGCTGACCGCAGGGCCAACGGCGCTGGCGGAGACCTATCTGGAGCGAACCGGCGGCGAAATTGTTGCCTTTGAGGCGCTGCCGCAGGAAACGGCGGCGCAGACCGTCGCACAGGGCACCGCACTGGCGGCGTTGAACCTGCCCGCTACGCTGGCGGCGACAGTACATGTCAACGCCGCGCCCGGAGACCTGGATTCGGGCGCAGTGCGCGACTCCGGCCCGGCGACGGAGGACAGCGACCCCGAAGCACTGCGCATACCCGTGCCGGTCACGTGGGAAAGCGAACCCGAATACGACGGCGACACACCGGGCGTCTATGTGTTTTGGCCCGACACCGGCAATATTCCGGCGGACGCCGAGCTGCCCCAAATTACCGTAACGGTAACTGCGGGCGGCGAAATTACTGCCTTTGCCCCACTGCCCGAGGGCACAGCCGCGCAGGTGGTGGACGAGGGCGAAGCCTTGGCAGCGCTGACGCTGCCCCACACCCTAATCGCTACCGTCAGCGGCGAGGAAGTTGAAATTGCCGGCATTACATGGGCCGCCGAGCCGGAATACAACGGGGACACAGCGGGCGTTTACG
>JAEWYJ010000108.1 GCA_023395695.1 Bacillota bacterium
GTGCTCTCCTCCGCAGAACGCCTGCCGCTGTCCCAAGCCGCCGGGCGTATTGCCGCGGCGCCTATAGCGCCTTGCCCCCCGGGGGTGGCGCTGCTTATGCCGGGCGAACCGCTGGATCACGCGGCTGCCGCCGCACTAAAGACCGCTGGCGTAGCGTCCCTTTTTGTGGTAAAATAACAGCAGAAACCGCTGCACAAACGGGGGTGTTTTCATTCCACCCGCAATGGCCGCAGCTTTAAAGGACGTTTGCGCGGTTGAATCCCGGCGCTCCGCGTAAAAACGGCCAAAATTTAAATTCCATACGCGCTTTTAACATGTATTTTAAAAAATGCTGCTATGCTCAAAGCGCGGGAAACAAAATTGGACCGGGGCAATTAGCGTGCCTGCCGGCTGCCAATACTGTTAACGACTAAGAAATGGAGGCGATTTTATGAAGCTTATTTTTGCCATCGTATCAAACGAGGATGCCTCACGCGTGCAATCGGCCCTGACCTCGGCTAATTTTCAGGTTACCCGTCTCGCCACGACCGGCGGCTTTTTAATGGCCGGCAACACCACCTTTTTGTGCGGGACCGACAACGACAAGGTTGACGAGGTCATCGCCATCGTTTCCGAGTATTCCAAGTCGCGCACGCACACCATCCCTTCCGCCGCCTCTTACGGCGTGGGCATGTACACCACCTACCCGGTTAAGGTGCCGGTGGGCGGCGCAACCATTTTTGTTACGGATATTGATCGGTTTGAAAAGGTATAAATTATGACGTTTCCGCTGCTTTACCAAGATTTGCTTTGCGCCCGCCTCAATGCCCTGTGGCAGGGCGGTCGGTTTCCGCATGCGTTGCTGCTGACCGGCCCCGCCGGCAGTGGCAAGCGCACTGCGGCGCAATACGCCGCCGCGATGCTGCTCTGCCGAAAAGAAGGACTGCCCCCCTGCGGCGACTGCCCTTCCTGCCGCAAGCTGACCAGCGGCAACCATCCCGATCTGGCGGTGCTGCTGCCCGAGGGTAAAAGCAAAACCATCGGCGTGGACAAGATACGCGAGATGAAGGCAGCCGCCTACATATCTCCGCATGAAGCGCCCTGCAAGGTGTTTTTTATCCCCGAGGCACAGCGACTGCGACCCGAGGCGCAAAATGCCCTGCTTAAAATTATTGAGGAACCGCCCGAGACGGCATATTTTATTTTTACCGCGCCGGGGGCCGGCAGCCTGCTTGAAACGGTCTGCTCGCGCCTGACCATCTGCCCGATGGGGGAATTAAACGAGGCACAGCGCTTTGAGGCGCTTTCTTTTCACTTACCAGAGGCCGAAGCCCGGCAGCTGCGCGCGCAGTCTGCGCTATTTGCCACTGTCGGGCAGGCGCTTGACGGTTTAAATGATCCTGCCGCCCGCCGCTGCGCCGATGACGCTGCCGCCATCCTCGCCGCCCTTACCAAAAACGACCGCTACACCATTTTAAAGCTGTTTTCCGGCTATGAAAAGGAACGAGAGCAGTTTGCGCTGCTGTTGACCGCGCTGCGGGGCGCAGTTATAAACCAGCTAACCGGCAATGCACGCCATTTCTCGCCGTTGCAGAGTTTAAAAATTGTTGCTATAATAGATGAAATGGCGCTGCGTGGCATCCAAAACGTCGGGATTCCGCTCATTTGCGCCGCTGCTGTCGACCGGCTGGTGAAAGCCGCCGGATTAATATAGAATTAAGAGGATTATACGATGTCTGAGGTTATAGGCGTTAAATTTAAAGAGGGGGGCAAGGTTTATTACTTTGACCCGAACGGTGTTACCGCTAAAGCAGAAGAAGCGGTTATTGTAGAAACGGCCCGCGGAATGGAATGCGGCGTGGTCGCCGTGGCCAATCGCGAGGTGTCCGAAGAGGAAATTGTCAAGCCTTTAAAGCAGGTTGTCCGGCTCGCCACCCCCAAGGATGTGGCACAGATGGAAGAAAACCGCAGACGCGAGGCCCATGCCTTTGAGGTATGCCAGCAAAAAATTATCGATCATAAAATGGACATGAAGCTGGTGGATGTGGAATACACGTTTGATAACAGCAAAATTCTGTTTTATTTTACCGCGGACGGGCGCGTGGATTTCCGCGATCTGGTCAAGGATTTCGCCAGCGTATTCCGCACCCGCATTGAGCTGCGCCAGATTGGTGTACGGGACGAGGCCAAAATGCTGGGCGGTTTGGGAATTTGCGGACGGGTATTCTGCTGCTCCAGCTTTTTGAGCGATTTTCAGCCGGTGTCGATTAAAATGGCAAAGGAGCAGGGTTTGTCGCTCAATCCCACCAAAATCTCCGGCACCTGTGGCAGACTGATGTGCTGCTTAAAATATGAGCAAAATGCTTATGAAGATCTGCTGCGCACCACTCCGCGCGTGGGCACTGCCGTTAATACGCCCGAGGGGCCTGGAACGGTTGCTGAAATTATTAACCTGCTGACCGGCAACCTGAAGATTAAGCTTGAAACGGGCGACAGCTTCACCTTTAAAAACTTTATGAAGCACGAGCTGACCCCGCTGCGCGACGATAACCGTCCTGTGCGGGAGCCACGGCAGCCTCAGCCGGCGTCCGCCGAAAACAGCGGCGATGCCCCGCGCGAGGATAAAGATGCGCCCCGCCGTGAAGGCGGAAAAAGGCCCGCCCGCGGGAGCCGCCCCCAAAAAAGACAGGGTGCCAAGCCCGGCCCGCAAAATAAGCCCCAGCCTCCCGTGTCCGAAGGCCAAAACGGCTAAGGGCTGCGTTTGTTACAGAAGCCCCCGGTAAAACCAATTTTTATTCATATATCATACAAAATCTGTATAGTTGTGGCGGGCAGCAATGCCCGCCACATTTTGGGTATACAACAAAATATAGTCGACCCCTAGATTGTAAAATGAAATGCGCCAGCCTTTAAGGGGAAAAGAATAGCTCAAAGCTATCAAAACGTGTAGAATGGAGTTACCATACAACAACCTACACAAAGGAGACAGCAATG
>JAEWYJ010000142.1 GCA_023395695.1 Bacillota bacterium
TGCCGGTTTGGCAGAGCGGACGCTTTCTACGTAGCATATATGAATATGAAAAGCTGCCCGCAAGGGCAAGTCTGTTTTTTTGCGGCGCAGTGCGAGCGGCCAAGGCTAACCGCGCCCGGTTCAAAAGAACAACGCGGCAACGGCTGTAATCGGCTCTGTATCCCATTTAAATTTTTTGCAGCCGTGCAAAGGCGGCCATAATCTTTTTGACCCCCACCTTGTCAAAGCGCACCTCCAGCATATGGTCGCCGCCCATTGGTGTAACCGAAATGACGGTGCCGCCGCCAAAAACCCGGTGCATGACACGGTCGCCCTTTGCGAGGCCAAGCCCCGTCTTTTCTGTGGGCGCAGACCCTGCCGCCGCCCCGAAAGCAGCTTGGGCCTTGCCGCGTACCTGTGCCGACTCAGCGGCTGCCTGCGCGGCAGTCTTGCCAAAGGCCCCGAACGACACAGCCTCCGGCTGGCGTTGCGCCGCCTGCGCATTCTGCGTGCCGGGTGACGGCCGCCTGCCCTCGCGGCTGCAAAGCGCCGGCGCAATGTCGCACACAAAGCGCGACTCGCGACCGTAAACCGTCTGGCCGAACAGCATGCGGCGCTTGGCGGTCAGCATAACAAGCTTTTCCTTGGCGCGGGTAATGCCCACGTAGGCGAGCCGGCGCTCCTCCTCGAGCTGCTCCGGGTCGGAAAAGGCTCTGGTAGAGGGGAACAGCCCCTCCTCCATGCCGGGCAGAAAGACGACCGGGAACTCCAGCCCCTTGGCGGCGTGCATCGTCATCAGCGTGACGGCGTCGGCGTCGGCGTCGTAGCTGTCAAGGTCGGTATAAAGCGCCACCTCCTCAAGAAAGCCGCCGAGCGACGGCTCCTCGGTCTCGGCCTCAAACCGCTTCATCGTCGTTTTAAGCTCCTCAATGTTCTCCAGCCGCGTCTGACCCTGCAAGCCCTCGGCCAACAGCATGGCGCGGTAGCCGGTCGTGTCAAGCAGCTCGTCTAAAAGCGCGTCGAGCTCCAGCAGCCCGGCCGACTCCATCAGCCCGGTCATCATTGCGGCAAACTGCGTCAGCGGCTTGGCCTTGCGCTGCAGCGGCGCATATTCCTCGGCGTTTTGCAGCACGTCGAACAGCGTCGTGCCCAGCACGTCGGCAATCTCCTGCGCGGTGGTGACCGTCGCATCGCCTATGCTGCGCTTGGGCTCATTGACAATACGGGTCAGGCGCAGCGTGTCGGCGGGGTTATGCAGCACGCTTAAATAGGCGACCATGTCGCGGATTTCCTTACGGTCAAAGAAGCGGGTGCCGCCCACAACCTTATAGGGAATGCCCGCCGAAACAAGCGCCGACTCAATGGTCTGCGACTGGGCGTTCATGCGGTAAAGCACGGCGCAATCCGAATAGCTGCGCCCCGCGTCGTGCGCCTTACTGATGATGTCGGCGATGGCCGAGGCCTCGTCCCGCTCATCGTAGGCGGTGTAGATAACCAGCTTGTCGCCGTCGCCCGCCGCCGTCCAGAGCGTCTTGCCCTTGCGCGCGGTGTTTTTGGCGATGACCTCATTGGCGGCGGTCAGAATATTCTGGGTGGAGCGGTAGTTTTGCTCCAGGCGGATGACCTTCGCACCCTCGTACTGCTGCTCAAAGGACAGGATGTTCTCAATGGTCGCGCCGCGGAAGCGGTAGATGCTCTGGTCGTCGTCGCCGACAACGCATAAATTATTGCTGCCCCCCGCAAGCTGGGAGACAAGCTTATACTGCGAACGGTTGGTATCCTGATACTCGTCCACCATTACATAGCGATAGCGGCGCTGGTATTTTTCAAGCACGTCGGGATGTTGCTCAAACAGCCGCACCGTCAGCGTAATAATGTCGTCAAAATCCAGCGCATTTGCCTCAAACTGCCGCTTCTGGTACTCGGCGTAGAGCTTCGCCAGCTTTTTAAGCCTGAAATCGTTGTCGGTCTCAGCCCGTTTCATCGTTTGCTCAGGCGTTTCAAGCAGGTCCTTAAATTCCCCGAGCTTTGAAAGCACCGCGCGCGGCGGGAACTGCTTGTCATCAAGGTTCTGCACCTTGATAATATCCTTGACCAGCTTCTGCGCGTCGTCGGAATCGTAGATAGCAAAGCCGCTGCGGTAGCCCAGCCGGTCAATATCGGCGCGCAGCATGCGCACACAGGCCGAGTGGAAGGTCGAGGCATGCACCTGCCCGCCAACCTCCTCGCCGAGCATCGCCGACAGACGGCTTTTTAACTCGGCCGCCGCCTTGTTCGTAAAGGTAATGGCCATAATCTCCCATGGGCAGGGCGGGCTGTCGGTCAAAAGTCGGCTGAGCTGCCGCTCGTCGGGCGCCTCGCCCTGTGCCGCCCGCTCCAGCGTGGCCAGCTCCGGCGCGTCGATGTAAAACGGCACACTGCCGCTTATGTACCCCCTGCCAAACAGCAAAAGGTTTGCAATGCGGTTGATAAGCACCGTCGTTTTGCCGCTGCCCGCCCCCGCTAAAATAAGCAGCGGCCCCTCGGTGGTGAGCACCGCGGCGCGCTGCATATCGTTCATTTTAGAAAACCGCTTTTCAATCAGTGTGCGCCGAAGCGTCAGATATCGGTCGGCCTGTGCCTTCTCCAGCATCCAATTTCTCCTTTGTTTCAAGTGTCCTGCCCTGTCCGGCCGATGGCGCCAAAGGTGTGCGCCGCTGCGCGCCCCAGCCCCCATCCGCGAACCTGTACGCTTTATATTGTACACTATTTTACGGGAGAAGAAAAGTCGAAGCATAGCCTTACCGACGGCGCGCTGACGCGGCAGCTAAAAAGGGGCGCCGCCTCACAGCTTGCACCCCTTTTTATACTCATACATGCGGTGTTCGGCGCGCATCAGCACGCTTTCGGGGTCGCGATCCAGCGCAGGCTTATAGTAAGCCACGCCCCACGACACGTCAATACCCGCCTCGCCGTTGTAATTGGCCTCGCGGTCAAACGACTCGAGCGCCACACCCAGCGCGCAGCGGTCGGTGTTATCGCACACCACCACGAACTCGTCGCCGCCTATGCGGTAAACGGTGCCAAAGCTGCCCAGATAGCGCCGCAGCGCGTCAGCCGTGTCAATAATCAACCGGTCGCCCCGCGCGTGTCCATAGGTGTCATTCACAATTTTAAGGTTGTTCGAGTCAAACATTACCATTGCCAGCCCCGTTATTGCGCCGGCATTGTCCGCCTGCCGGTAATGCTCCAGCTTTTGGTCAAAGGCACGGCGGTTCTCGCAGCCGGTCAGCTGGTCACGGTAGGCCGCCAGCTCAAGCGTATGCATCCGGCTTTGGAGCACCAGCGCATCAATGCCGCTGACCACCAGCCCTATGGCAAAGCAAAGGGTAAAGAAGAACAGGCCCAGGTCAAGCGCCAGCCATACATAGCTGCCCTGCCCAAAAAAGGCATTGAGCATACCGGCGGCCGCACCGGCGGCAGCGCCCGTTATACCCACCGCCATAGGGCGGCTCATCTCCTGATAACGGCGGTAATCGGCCAGCAGCATACCGAGGCTGACCGCCGCGGCGGTAATAATAACGGCATCCGGTAGCAGAAATTTTTGAAGCTGTCCGGACGGTTGAAATATGCAGGCAGCAAAAGCGGCAGCCGTACTGAGCAGCACCGCCAATATCAGCCCGTTAAACAGGCGTGCATGGCGCTTTTGGCCGATATAAAACGAAAACAGCAGCCACGAAACGCCGGTCAGCCCGACCAGCATGTAAAACAGCATATGACAAAGCCGCCGATCCGCAATAAGCGCCAGCAGCGTGTGGATATAGGCGTTGTTCCAAATGGCATAGCAGGTCAGAAACAGCCCCAGCCACAGCATGGGCGGGTAACGGACATAGCGCAGCATGACGTAATAGGCCAGCACCAGCATCAGGCCCACCATCAGCATGGCAAAGCCGAGGCAGCCGCGCCAGAAATTATTCAGAGAAGCCTGTATCAGCGCGCCGGCTCCGGTAGTCAGCAGGGCCGATTGCAGCGCCACCCTGCTGCAGCCCTGCGGGGGCAGCAGCGTTATGCGCATCAGCGCCCCGAAATCGTCCATGTCAATCGGAATATAATGATCCCGCAAAAAGCTGGCGGCCATCAGCCCCTGCCCCGTATCCTGGCAGGAATAAACCGTCCGGTCGCCAATATCGACCGTTATAGCGCCCGGAGCGGTCCGAAAATACAACAGATCCACCAGCCCCTGCGCAATGCTCGGATCATCCAGCTGTGTCTCAAGCGTAACGCCTGCAGCGACGTCATAGCTTTGCGGCAGCACCGCCGGCTGCCGCAGCGCCCCGTTCCCGGTAAGCTGCCAGCCACCCAGCGACTTCTGAGCCCCTGCGAGGTCACCCGCGCCGAATACGACGCCGGACTTCAGCACGCTTGTAAGCACAATTACAAAGCCCGCTGCCAAGAGACAAAGCAGGAAATAATTGAGCTTGTGCAGCGCAGCATCTTTCACGGCCGACCCATCTCCCGTTCAAAGGATGATATATATCCGGATGCTAACAAGTATAACAAAGGCGTTCTCAAATTTCAACAAAATTAACATATTATGGTAATTTTTGTGAAAGCTCCATGAAGATGTGACCGATCTGTGTCATTTACCAGCAGCCCGGATCGGGCAGCAGGGCCGCGACGTAAAAAGCAAAATGCAAAGAATGAACCGGCCGGCAGGCGCTACAAAAATTAAATGCTTTAAGAAGCGGCATCTTAAAGCTCAAAACAGCCGTTCCGGTTCATGGCTGTACAGCACACGGCACTCAAAACATGCGCAATGCAGTCCATGTTGCTGCGCTTTTGCCTTGCCATGCCAAAAAACTGCCTGTCCGGCCTTTTCACTGGCAGACACGGCTTCTAAACCGACAGCAGCCCCCCGTTGCACGCACCCTCTGCCGGAGCGCGTCGGCAAGGCAAAGCAAGCCTGCGCCATACGCCGTTTTTTGTCGCCGTGCGCACACCCTTTTTTAAAAATGTGCTACTGCTTTAAAATGACATTCATGCGCGGGTACCCCATCTCAATGCCGGCTTTTTCAAACTCCTCGCGGACCTCGTCGAGCATAGCAAAATACAGCGTCCAGTAATCGGACGTCGGCACCCAGACGCGCAGCGCATATTCGATGCAGGCGTCGTTATAGCCCAGAATGCCGGCAAACACCGGCGGGTCGTCGCAAATTTCCGCATGCCGGGCCGCCACCGCAAGCAGCGCCTTTTTAACGCCCGCAGTCGAGCTGGCATAGGAGGCCATCACTTTAATTTCCAGCCGGCGCTGCGACGCATTGGTGTAGTTGGTAATTTTGGCGGCGGCAATGTCGCTATTGGGCGCAAACACCGTTTTGTTGTCCGGCGTCAAAAACCGGGTATAGCTTAATCCAATCGCATCCACCGTGCCGGAAACGTCGCCCGCGTCAACATAGTCCCCCGCAACAAACGGCTTGGTCAGTAAAATCATAACGCCGCCCGCAATGTTTGAAAGCGCGCCCTGCACCGCCAGCGAAATGGCCAGGCCCGCTACGCTCAACGCAGCGATCAGCGACGTGACCGGAATGCCCAGCTTGTCCGCAACGATAAGCGCCGTAAGTAAATAGAGCAGAATATGCACCGCCGAGCGCAAAAAGGTGTGCAGTGTTTTTTCCACCTTCAGTTTTTCAAGCACCCGTGTAAACAGCACCATCAGCACCCGGACGCCCGCCAGACACAGCAGCAGCACCAAAATTGCGGGCAGCAGCCCGCTGGCTGTAATAGCGCCGCCAACGCTCTCAACCGGCAGCTGGTTAAAATTAAAGTTCATCAAAAATTACCCCCGGAGAATAAATAAAACAAAGGCAAAAGCTTATAGGCAAGCCACCGGAAAACCAATACGTCTTAACGCTCTACAAGCAGGGCCATTTAGCGTATAAAGGCAAACGTCATCTTGCTTGCATGCAGTTGGACTTAAGGATGACAACGTATTCGAATCAATAAGTTTAACTGCGATGTTTTGCAGCTGACCGCGTTATCGTCCTTGAAGGACGACAACTCATCTGCGTCCTCCGCCTTGTCAGTCACAAAACAGCTTTGCCAACCCTGCATCTTTTTTCCAGTGAACTATAACAACAAGCCTCATTGAACAACACAAATTTTTGGAACCGCCTTCGCGCGTCTATGTTGCGCAGGCCGGGGCAAAAACACAGTTAAGCCGCCCCTCGCCGGCGCGGCAAACGCCGGGAAGGCCCTGTCAAGGCCATGCGGTTTTCGTACAGCTTATCTGTGGCCTGTGCCAAAACCCGCCGCAGCGAACGCCCAAAACCGTTCTTTTTCGACGCCGCCCGCCCAAAAAAAGAAGGCTTATTTGCGGTTGGCCTCATCAAGCAGCGCTGTATAGAGCAC
>JAEWYJ010000146.1 GCA_023395695.1 Bacillota bacterium
CTCCTCCACGCTGTGAATGCCATAGTCGTCAATAACCGGTGGGCAATTGACCTGATTAAAAATTTTAACTCTGGCGCCGTAATCCTGCACGCCGTAAAGCCCGAACGGCATCAGCTTAATAAAATCAAAATCATATTTCTGTGCAAAGGCAACCTGCGTCTCCGCAAGGGTTCGGGGGTCCTGATCCGCTGCGGAAAAATGCATCCACAGGTTCACGGGAATACGGTCCACCGCCTCGCCGTGTAAGGCGGCCTTAATGCGCTCTGTCTTGTTCAAGTGGCTTACACCCTTTCTACCATTTTTTCAGTTTTTGTTCCAGCCTGTCAAAGGTCCAGCTTAAAGCGCCGCACAGCCCCCAATAGACCAGTGCCGCTGCGATATACGCCTCAAGATAGCCGTAATTTTGCGCGGAGGCCACCCGCGCCTGTGCAAGAATATCGGTAACACCGATAGTAAAAGCCAGCGAAAGCCCTTTAATAACGCCCAGATAGCTATTAAGCACCACCGGCAGCGCCACCGTGAGCATCTGCGGCACGATAATTCTGCCCAGCGTCTGCGCGTCGCTCAAGCCGCATGCAAAGGCTGCGTCCCACTGCCCTGTGTCCACCGAGCCAAACGCACCGCGGATATTTTCCGACTGTCCCACCGATATGTATACCGAATAGGCTATCACAAGAACCGCCAGCGGGTTTGTCTCAATGCCAAGCAGCGTTTTCAGCAGCGGCGGCAGAAAATAATAAGCGATGTACAGATGAATAATTAAAGGAATGCCACGGGTATAGTCGATAAATACGCGCGCCAGCTGCCGCAGCACAGGCACCCTCCGAATACGGGCCACCGCAATAAAAAAGCCCAGCAGCACGCCCAGCACCAGAATTAAGAGCGCGGTGCCGACGGTAAAAGGCACGACCTGCAAAATGTACCCGATATCGTCGCGTATCAGCGCGCCGCTTATCATAAAACCACCCGCTTTCGGCCGGACGATTGATAGTTCGCCCGCTTTTCGCCGGCCTGAAACAATTTGCTCATTACAAAGGTTACACACCAGTAGATAACGCCCGCAGCCAGATAAACCTCGAGCTTTTTGACGCCGTAATCGTTGACAATAATCATCTTGGCCCTGCCCATAATGTCGGTCAGCCCAATGACAAACAGTACCGACGTGTCCTTGACCAGCTCAATCATAGCGTTTTCAATGTTCGGCCACGCCACGGGCAGCATCTGCGGCAGAATAATGCGGGTAAACTTGGCCCAACCACCCATGCCGATGCTGTCTGCCGCGTCGTGCTGGCCCTGCTCTACCGCCAGATAAGCCGGACGCAAAAATTCCGACATATGCGCCCCGTTATAGAGTATCAGCGCCAGCAAAACATAAACGGTTTTGCTCCAGCCGTCAATATTAAGGCCAACCCCGCGCAAAAGCATCGGCAGTGCATAATAGACGATAAAAATATGAATGATGCAGGGCGTGCTCCGAAAAAACGACACATAGAGGTTGGTCAGCGGATAGACAACCCGCCATTTTTTTATGCGGATATAAGCCACCCCCATGGCAAGCGTAAGACCCAGACAGCCCGAAAGCACAATAATCAGCAGGGTGTAGGGCACGGCGCCGCTTATCCGCCGGATGATGTTGAGCACATAGCCGATGTCGATATGCAGCGGCATGGGGATCCCTCCTTCTGGGTGTATTGCGGCAGATTAATCTTCAAAATATTGAATGGTGTCCTCGCCGTACCACTTGAGCGAAAGCTCGGAAAGCGTGCCATTCTCGCGCAGCGTCTTTAACGCGCCGCTTACCTTTTCGGAAAGCTCGGCCTGATCTTTGGAAAGCGCAAAATAGGTGCCGTTAATCGCAACCGGTGTTTCAACCGCCTTAATCTTGAGGCCCAGCTGCGCCTTAATCTCGTTAAAGCCCAGATTGTTGGGCAAAATCAGCGCATCGTACTGCCCGGCGTCTACCGAAACAAAGCGGTCGGCTACCGACACGCCCTCGGCGGTGGTAATGGTAATCTGTGCGTCGGGGTGCTCGGCATTATAGCTGGTCAGCAGATTGTAAATGCCGCCGTTGGGGGTGGAGGGCACCACATTTTTCCCTACAAGGTCGTCGATGCTCTTGATGCCGTTCTCATCCTCATGCACGTAAATATTAATCAGGCTCACGCCGTTAATGGCCTCCGGCAGCAGATATTTCTCCTCGCGCTCTTTGGTTTTGTAAAGGCCGCCGCCAATCAGCGCATATTTGCCGGCGTCAAGGCCGATGGACGTCGCATCGCTCTCGACAAACTCCAGATTAAAGTCGTAATCCGGAATCAGCGCATCAACAGCCTGAAGAACGTCGACCTCATAGCCGACCTTATTTCCCTTCTCATCCTCAAAGCTCAACGGCTTTGAACCAGATTCGAGCGCGACATTGACCTTTTTAACCTCGTCCTTGCCGGCAGATGCGGACGGCGACGCCCCGGACGAAGCCCCGGAGCCGCCGCAGCCCGACAAAACGGCTGAAATAACACCCACAGCGAGAACCGATGCGAAAAATTTGTTTTTCATAATAACCACTCTTTCTGAATTTTTATATTTGGTAGATAAAAGGCCGGTAGATGCAGTCCAAAAAGCGTCTGGTAGCGGGCTCCTTCGGATTTGTGAAGACCTCGCGCGAGGGGCCCTGCTCCACAATGCGGCCGTCCTCCATAAAAATAACCCTGTTGGCAATGTTCTGCGCAAAGTTCATCTCGTGGGTGACAACCAGCATGGTAATGCCGCTTTCGGCAACCTGCTTCATGACGGTGAGCACCTCGCCGACAAGCTCAGGGTCAAGCGACGAGGTCGGCTCGTCAAACAGGATAACGTCGGGGCGCAGCGCCAGCGCTCTGGCAATGCCGACGCGCTGCTGCTGCCCGCCCGAAAGCTGGTGCGGCAATGCGTCCGCCCGGTCGGCAAGCCCCACCCGTTCAAGCTGTTTGGCGGCAATGGCGGCAGCCTCGGCCGCCGGCAGCCGCTGTACGGTGACCAGCCCCTCCATAACATTTTCAAGCGCGGTCTTATGCCTGAACAGGTTGTAGTGCTGGAATACCATAGCGGTTTTCCGGCGCAGGGCCAGCATTTTCTTTTTGGACGGTTTATTAAAGTCATAATCGACGCCGCCAACGGTGACGACGCCCTGGTCGCCTTTTTCCAGACAGTTGATACATCGCAGCAGCGTGGTCTTTCCGGTGCCGCTTGCGCCAATAATGGCGACGACATCCCCTTTTTCCACAGTGAGGTCGATGCCCTTGAGAATTTCTTTACCGTTAAAGGATTTATGCAGGTTTTGAATACGAATCATGGCAATCCCCCTTAGCAAGTTGCGCCTGTAAGAAACGCGGCTGGCAAAAATCGGCCTTTGCGGGGCTACAGTTATTTTCCGGAGCCGATTTTAACATACTATTTATATATGATTTATATGAATTATTTGACACATTGTAGTATACCGATTTAAAAAAGTCAATTGCTCCGGCCTATTATTGTATAACCCCACAATCGCAATTCGGAGTTTAACGCAATATTTATATAAATAAATGAATTTTTCGGTTTTAATAACGTTTTTGTCTGCGCAGAGGGCGCCCTATGGGAATACTTTTATATCTCAACATAAAAACAATGCTGAATGGACGCGCATATTTTTGCCAGCTTTTGCGTCAATGGCCCACTGGCTCTGCCGATGAAAATAAAAATTTCCAGATACAGAAAAAACCCCTTTTGCTAAACTCAATGCGGGTTTGCCAACCGCATAAAGAAGCAAAAGAAGGTTTTTGGCATAAAAGGCAGCAATCATTATTCAAAAGGTCAAACACACCGACAATTTTTTGGCAGCCAGGCCAGTCTCAGGTGCAATAGGGGAACAAGCATCTTGAGTGCAGAGAATATGTCCCAGACACAACGAAAAAAACAGGCGGAGTCCATTACAAGCCAGCTTCCAGCGGTTCGAGCACACCGGCCTGCTCCTCGCAGACCTGCAGCAGCTCCTGCATGGGGCGCGTCAAATATTTACAGCTGTTGACCAGCATCTGACCCCATGTATAAAACGGTTTTCCGGGCAGAAAAGCCATCGTCAGTTCCGGCGCTCCTTTAAGCATCTGGTCGGCGGCCGTTTTGGGAAGCAGCGTGTAGCCGCCCTCGCTTTTGATGCAGTCCAGGTTGGTACTGACTGCGCCGAAAAACTTTTCCCGCCCGGGCTCGGCGTCGGCCTCTTTCATGCGCTCCCGAAATTCGGCCGTGAAACAACAGTCCTCATAGGTCAGGAAAAAGTCCTTCCCGTTCAGGTGGCCGTATTCGGCCAGACCATTGCACATCACCGGATCGTCGGCACGCCCCACCAGCATGACCGTGTCCCGCAGCAGCGGATAGGTGATGTAGCCGGGCAGCCGCTCATCCTTTTGGAGATAGTGGAATCCGATATCAAGCTCCCCGCGGCGCAGCCATGCGGGCACTCTGGCACAGCAGATGATGTGCAGCGCAAGGCCGACATTGGGGTACTGCATGGCGTAACCGACCATTGCCGGCTTCAATGTGCCGGCCAGCAATGTTTCTCCGCCGCCGACACACACCGTTCCCTGCATGGAGTTGCAGGGCGATACGGCGTCGAGCAGCGCGCGGTAGTCCCGCAGCAACGCTTTGGCGTAGGGCAGGTAAACATGGCCGTCAATGGTCAAGGAGATGCGGTTTCCATCCCTTTCGAACAGCTTGGCCTTCAGCTCCGATTCCAGCAGCTGAATATGCTTGGCCAGGGTAGAGGGAGCATATCGCAGTCTCTCTGAGGCGCGCAGATAATTCTGCGTTTCCGCCAGCGTGACAAACGTCATTAAATGCTTGGTGTCCATTAAAATTCCGCCTTTCCCCCTGTCCGGGTGTCTCTAACAGTATAAGGAAAATTTCTCTTTAAGTAAAGCAGCGTTTACAGCCAAAGCTGCCGATACTGACATTTTGCTGAAAGTGAATACCCTGGCTGCTCATTTTTCGCCCTGCGGCGTGCTCATTGTTGGCAGACACAAAGCAGTCCCCTTATCTATTTGACTTTTTAAAGGACTATCAACATAAAAACACAAAAATAGGGCGAAGGAAAATCTAATCGGACTTTCCTTCGCCCTTTGCTGCGGGCCCCGCAAGTACGTACAACCCTGCTTGTTCTGTTAACCCTTGGTGACGGTTTCTCCCGCAAGCTTGCCGAATACCACCGTGTCTACGACAGCGTTGCCACCCAGACGGTTTGCGCCGTGGATGCCGCCTGTTACCTCGCCGCAAGCGACAAGGCCCTTAATGGCGTTTCCGCTCTGATCCAGCACGCGGCCTTCGGGGTCGATGGTGATGCCGCCCATGGTGTGATGGATGCAGGCCTGACGTGCGGTTGCTACCCACGGCCCATTCTCAAGCGTGCATTCGTATAACGTGCGGCCAAATTCGTCCTCGCCTGAAGCCACCGAGGCGTTGAAGGTCTTAATGGTTTCCTGCAAATCGGCGGCGTCGCAGCCAATTTGCGCGGCCAATTCTTCAAGCGTATCCGCCACCAGAATATAGCCGTTATTCTTTAAATAGTCGAAGGTAAACCCATCGGCCGAACGCCAGGACGGATTGGTAATATCAATATAGTCCTTGCCGTCTCCGCTTTCCAAAATATAAAAGGCGCTGTCGGTTTGGGCAAGAACCCCCTTGCAGATATCGTCGCGGCGGCCATCTTCCTTTACAAAGCGTTTGCCCTCTTTGTTAATAAAGATGACCTGAGAGGTGCCACTGACATTGCGCGGCGGATATTTGGTCAGCAATCCGTCCTTGGTATTGCCCAAATACAGCAGCTGAATCTGTTCCATATCGGTCAGCGAAGCGCCAATGGCAGTCGCCATGGTGATACCGTCGCCCTGCGAGCAGCTGAAACGGTTGGTGGTGGGAACGCCGCTTAAATCTGCCCACTTGCCGGATGTATTATACTGTTGAACCAGCTTGCTGTTGGCGCCAAAACCGCCGGTAGCCAGCACAACACCCTTGGCGGCAGTAAAGGTCGCCTGATTGCCGCTTCTGTCTTCCACCGTGACGCCGGTAATTTTGCCGTCTGCATTCTGGAGCAGCGCCTTGCCGGTGGTGGAGGTGTAAATTTGAATGTTGCCGTTGGCCGCGGCCTTTTGCACATAGGTGCTGATAAAGCCGGTGCCCATTGGCATGGTGCTGGTATGGGTACGCTGCCAAAGCGCGCCCGCACCCTGGCCAATTTCGTCATAAAACGCCATATCAAGGCCGGTAATCCACTCGTATCCGGCTTGTGCGTTGTAGGTCAGCGCCTTGACCAGATCCAGATTGCCCACCTTGTCGCCGTTAATCCAGGTTTGCAGCGCAAACCACTCGGCGCTGTCAAAAAGGTCGGTGCGACCGTCGGCCTTATATTTATCCCATTGCGCCTGCACTTCCTTTTGCAGGGCGGCATGCGCCTCGTTGACCGGCGTTTCGGCCAGCGCCTTTTCCAGCGTGGATTTTACCGATTCACTCATGGTCACCCGGCTTTGAAGCGCCTCGTCAGGATTGTTGTAGATGGCGCCGCATACCAGCGTATCGCCGCCCACCGAGCCGTTCTTTTCGATGACGATGACGCTGGCGCCGTTTTCCGCTGCGGATAACGCCGCCGCAAGGCCCGCGCCGCCGCCGCCGACTACGATAACGTCGGCCGACGCATCGGCAACAGGCGCCTTCGCCGGCACTTTATTCTGCCATTCGTCCAGATTGGCGCCGGCCTGCGTCATGCAATCCTTCAGCGCATTTTTAACCGCCGCGCTGGAGATAGTCGCACCGGCAACCATATCGATATTGAGCGTCTGATGCTCAACAGCCGCCTGCGGAATCAGTGTCAGGGGCGAAAGCCCGCCCGCCGACAGCGCATTACCCCCGGCGTCGTACAGGTCGCCGCCTATGCCGGGCGTTTCCTGATGAGCGGTTACTTTGGCAGAGACAATGGCAGTCTCGCTTACGGTTACTTCCACTTCAACCTCGGCATTCATTCCGGGCGTGGAAGCGGTGTAGGTGCCCGCCTTGAGCGCTGTCTTTCCCCCCGGTACAGCTTCGCTGCCGGCCGGGGCCGAGGAGGCTGGAACGGACGATGCGCCTGCACAGGCGGTAAGCATGCACATCAGTATCGCCGTTAACAAAGCCACCGTTTTGTTTGCATTCATAATGTTCCCTCTTTTCTTGGTTTGTCAGGTCATTGCTTACCTGTAGTATACCATTTGACAACAATTTAACTAAGCGGAAAAAGCGGAGAGCAGGTCTCACAAATATCGAGACTGTTTTTAGGCTCCACATATATTCCGGTGGCGCTGCAAATATTCTGCAACCGGTGGACACGCAGGCGGCTGCTTTGGTTTACGTCGTCAGCACACCGGTTGCATGCATACCAAACAGGTCGCCGCCTGCGCCGCGCATACCCTTACCGCACATGCCACCAATTGACTCATTGCGTTTAAAATTTTGGCATTTTCAGAAAAGAACTGGTCAGGGCGTCCTATATTCTGATATAATACTATTCACATATGAATTTTGTGATATTTTTGGCGCCGGTACAGCCGCACCAATGAAACGGCAAGGATTTCAATACATTTGGCCATGGGGGCGTCCAACACAGAGCGGCGCTGTGCCGTTTACCGCACAAGCCGTTCCAGCCAGACTGCCATCCGGCAGGGCTAAAGCTGTCCTTATCGCTTGCCCGCCATATCCCGTTAAAACATCTGAAAGGAACTCAATTTATGTTAAACGAATTTTCAAGAAGCGAGCTGCTGCTCGGACGTGAGGCGATGGAGAAGCTCCGGCGTGCCCGCGTCGCCGTATTTGGCCTGGGGGGCGTCGGTTCTTACGCGGCAGAAGCTATTGTACGCGCCGGCATTGGCGCCATTGATGTGGTGGACGACGACCGCATCTGCCTGACAAATATCAATCGCCAGCTTTTGGCGACGCATCAAACGGTTGGAAAAAATAAAACCGATGTTATCACCAACCGGATACTGGAGATAAACCCCGCCTGCAAGGTTACGCCTTACAACTGCTTTTATAACGCCGAAACCGCAGCGTGCTTTAATTTTTCAGAGTACGATTATATTGTGGATGCCATAGACACGGTATCCTCCAAGCTGACGCTCATTGAATGCGCCAAAGCGGCGGGCACGCCTGTCATCAGCTGTATGGGGGTGGGCAACAAGCTCAACCCCACCGACCTGACGGTTGCGGATATTTATCAAACCTCGTACTGTCCCCTTTCAAAGGTGATGCGGTATGAGCTGAGAAAGCGCGGCATTGCGTCGCTCAAGGTGGTTTATTCCAAAGAGCCTGCCATTACGCCAATAGAAACAGAGGCGTTAAGCTGCAAATTCCATTGCATCTGCCCGCCTGGAACCCAGCGCAAATGTTCAATTCGACGGCAGGTGCCCGGCAGCGTTTCCTTCGTGCCGCCCGTGGCGGGCTTTATACTGGCGTCCGAAGTGGTCAAGGACTTAGTCGGCCTTGGTACACCGCAATAAAATGCGGTCAGTTCAGCGCCGCTTTTCAAGCCAACCGGCCAATCTGCCCCGGAATTATATTAATATCGGCACAATTCTGCCCGGGGGAGAATTGACTTTGCCTTATAGGCTTGATAAAATAGAACCGGCATCCGCAATGCGGACGCCGGTTCTATTTTTAATTCAACGTATCAAGTAAGGAGAATAAATAAATGCAAAAAGAAGGCCAAAATAATGACGCCGGCAAACACGTAAAAAGCATTGAAAAAGCGCTTGGCATTTTCCTGCTTTTCAGTGAAGAGCAACCTGAGCTTTCTCACACCGAAATTGCGCGCCGGATGGGCTGGACAACCTCCACGACCTCCCGACTGTTAGGGACCCTGCTAAACAAAAGCTTTTTGGTCAAAAACCCTGAGAATGGCAAATATATGCTGGGTAGCATTATATATTATTTGGGCAGAATTGCAAAGAGCAACACCGATTTGGATAAAATTTCTGCGCCCATACTCAATGACCTGAGAGAAAGAAGCGATGAGACCGTTCACATCTTTGTGCGGGACGGCATTTATCGCCGCTGCTATGCGCAGGCAGAAAGCCGCCAGCCGGTCAGGCAGGCCACTCAGATCGGCACGCGGGAGCCTGTCTGGGTCGGCGCAACCGGCCTCACCTTGCTGGCCTTTCAGAGCCCGGAACTACTGGACAAACTGCTTTCGGAAATTAAACAAAAACACGCGGAGGTTGATTTGGACGCCCTTCGTTTGAAGATGGCGCAAATTCGTCATCAGGGCTACTGCGTCAAAAGCGGTAATGAGGATAATACACATGTCGGCTGCGTCGTAGCCCCTATTTTTGACGCCGGCGGCAAGGTGGACGCCTGCCTTGGAATATCCACGCCGGAATACCGTTTTCCAGACAGCCCCGATATGTTTGTCAAACTCGTAACCTCCGGAGCGGGGCAAATATCCCAGCTGCTGGGTCATAGCGGAAAGCCAAATGAGCCGGCAGCACGCCATTAACGGATTAAACCAGAGGTTCTCTAAGCTGCCAGGCGGCTACAAGCCACCCAGAGGACCATTTCTATCCCGAAAGGAACGGCATCGTGAAAAAGATTGAGATTGTCGCTTATTCCCGTGCTGCTGCGGAAGAATACCGCAATCTGTTAGCGCACATCTTTAAGGACCATGTAGCCATTGAAACCTGCTGCATGGAGGATGGCAGCGCCTACAATCTTATCAACGCGGATCTGATTGTTGTTTCCTCGGATGATATGTTCCAGCTGGCCCAAAAGCAGGCGGCGCCCGGAACACAACTGGTCACTGCCACCTTGACTATTTCGCGTCAGGGGTTTACGGCAATCCAGAGTCTGGCGCCGGGTACGCGCGCGCTTATGGTTAACGTCAATATTAATATGAGCCTTCAATGTATTGAGCAGATATACCATCTGGGCGCTACCCATCTGGAGCTTATCCCTTATGCGCCATATGTTGAGCTTAACCGGCAGGCGGATATTGCCATTTCGCCCGGCGAAGCCTGGGCCGTGCCCGCCTCTGTCAGCAAAATTATAGAAATCGGTAAGCGCAAGATTGATATTTCCACCATTGTCTATATTATGCTGTCCCTCAGGCTTGAATTTCTTTTCAATTCCCCCGCTGTACAGCAATACTGCCGCGAGATTATGCCCGCTAACTATGGCACCAATTTTCAATATGCCAGACTGCACGGGCATTTGATTGAAACGCTCAATGCCGACACCGGCATAGGATTGGTTGCTTTTACTAATGATGGCATTATTAAAAATTATAACGATCAGGCCAAGCATATGCTGGGGCTGTCAACCGAAAAGATGGCCGGTCATCCCCTGCTCAACCTTTTTGACAGCGAGGCGGTACGCAACGCCGTGCGAAACATGAAGCCCAATCAAAAAAAGAAATTTACGGTACGGGGCAAAGAACTTTTTATACGCCTGTTTGTTGAACGGGCACAAACACCCCACGTGCTCAATTACATGACGCTTGAGTTCACCGGAGAAAATAAGTGGCACAGCAAATCGCTGGGGCGCGGTTATACGGCAAAGTATCATTTTAACCATATTATTACCTGCTCGACTGCCGTGAAGCAGCTTCTGGCGCTTGCGGAGCAAAACGCGGTCTCCGAATCCTCCATCTTAATCTGCGGCGAAAGCGGAACCGGCAAGGAGCTGCTGGCTCAGGCCATCCACAACGCCTCCACCCGTAAAAGCGGGCCTTTTGTGGGCGTTAACTGCGCCTCTCTCCCGGAATCTCTGCTGGAAAGCGAGCTGTTCGGCTACGAGGCAGGCGCTTTTACCGGCGCTTCTCGCCACGGCAAAAAGGGGTTATTTGAGCAGGCAGATAAGGGGACCTTGTTCTTGGATGAAATAGGAGAAATGCCCATCCATCTTCAAACACGCCTTTTGCGTGTGCTTCAGGAAAAAGAAGTGATACGCATTGGCGGGGACTGTGTCATCGATGTGGATGTCCGCATTCTTTCTGCCACAAATCGCCAGTTGCGCGAGCAGATGCGAGAAGGCGCCTTCCGCTCCGATCTCTACTATCGTCTCAATGTTGTTCCGCTCCGTCTGCCGCCGTTGCGCGAGCGCCCGGACGATATCCCGCTGCTTATTCAGGAATTCCAAAAACAGTTGGGCGTTTATTTTGATTTTACCGACGAAGCAATCGCCTGTCTCAAAAATTTTTACTGGGAGGGCAACATCAGAGAGCTGCGCAACTGCGTGGAGTATTTCTCCAATTGGCATCAAAATATTATAACGCTCGACGATCTTCGTGTGCGGTTTGATATTAATACAGAGCGTACCGCCGAAGCCGCTTTTGGGGAAATTCCGCACGCGCTGATTGACTTTCTGCTGCATACGCGACAGGAAGCGGCGGCCACATTTCTTATTATGGCCCAAATTGATTTATGCGCAAGCCGGAATAAATCTGCCGGACGGAGAAGCCTCGGCGAAATTCCGGCGATTAAAGCGCAAGGCTACACCGAAGCGCGGCTGCGCGGCGTCCTGCAGGAGCTGGAGCGCTTCGGCTTTATAGAGCAAAATGCCGGACGCAACGGCACGCGTCTGACCCGGGAGGGCAAAAATGCACTTGAAGCGCTGCGGGCCTATCTCCCATAATAAAACAGCCCATTGGCAAACATTTTAAAACCGATGCAACACGGCTGCATATGCGGCGGCACCTATGTACGATAGGTGCCGTTTTTAGATATGTATAGCCCACCGTTTTTTAAAAATTTGATTGCCGGCCATACGGCAATTTATACAAACGGGATTTAACGGGGTGTTATACCGCCCGTTTACGCACTTGCTTTTTAAAAGCTCATAACCGTTTTTAGCTTGAAATTTTACAAAAGGCGTATTGTCAGCCGCTTTTTTAAACATGTTGTTAATTTTAAAGGAGCTGGCATGTAAATTGCTTTTATAATCCAGTACAGCAGCTTCTTAATACATTTTTAGGAGGATTTTTATGGAGCAGTTTATTAAAGCGGCGAGCAGCTTACTTTGGGGCAACTACATGATCGCATTTTGCCTTGGTGTGGGCATATTCTTTGCGTTCAAGACAAAATTTTTCTGGCTGCGGTATCTCAAGGAATCCATTAAGCTGGTCAAGGAAAAAAATGTGGGTGGGCAGGAGGGCGTCTCGCCTTTTCAGGCTTTTTCAATGGCGCTGGCCGGCCGAATTGGCACCGGAAATATTGTCGGCGTTGCGACGGCTATTGCAGCCGGAGGCCCCGGCGCCGTTTTCTGGATGTGGGTGCTCGCTTTCTTTGGGGCCGGTACCTCCTTGGCGGAATGCACGCTGGCTCAGATCTACAAGGAAAAGAAATTCGGTGAATATCGCGGCGGCCCGGCCTTCTATATGGAGAAAGCCCTCGACCAAAAATGGATGGGCGTCCTCTTTGCCCTGTTTTGCGCCGTTGGCAACATTTTGCTGATTCCCGGCGTACATGCAAATTCCATTACCACGTCGCTGCAAAATGCGTTCAATATCCCCACCCTGATGGGCGGCATTCTTTTGGTCGCACTGATGGCGGTCATTATTTTTGGAAATGTGCACCGCATCGCCAAGGTCTCGGAGCTGGTTGTTCCGTTTATGTCGGTCGGCTATATCATTCTGGCCATTGTCGTCATAGG
>JAEWYJ010000165.1 GCA_023395695.1 Bacillota bacterium
CCACAACACGCCCCAGAAGCGAGGTGATGACGCCCTCGTAACGCTTATCATAGCGGACTAAATCACACGCGAGTCCGACAAAGCCGTACATAGCGTCAACGCCACCCAGCTCAAGCCGGTTGCCCCTGACCGACGTCATGGGCAGAAAGGTTGCACGCCCCGCCTTGGCCGACTGCAAAAGGCCAATGGCCCGCTTGCCGGTTTCCTCGCTGTCGGCGACGATATTCTGCATTGCGCCGCCGAGCGCCGTTTCAATCGCGACGGTGTGTGCGTCGTCGACGGTAATCAGCGACGACACCGGCCCGTGCAGCCCCTTGACGGCGCCGGCCCGCGCCTGATTCATAATGTATTTAATGGACTGGCCAAAGCCCTCCATATTTTTGTCCATATCCGAGAGCAGGCGCGCTCTGGAGCGGCGCTCCCCCGTTTTCTGCCGCAGATCGTTGAGCTGGGCATCCAGCTCCGCGACCTTCTGCCTGCGGCTGCTTTGCTTTAACAGATAGCCCTTTGACTCATTATCAAGCGAGACGAGCGTTTCATCAATTTCAACCAAGAGCTGTTCGCATTCGTGCCGTTCGCTTTGTGCGTCGGTTACAGCCTGTTCGCGGGCGCTCTGTGCCTGTGCAATAGCCGCTATGCGTTCGGCGCTCTCACCAAGCAGCGTCGCGGCGGCTGCGGAATCGAGCCGGGCGCTTTCAATGGCTTCAAACGCACCGGCGCGGCGAGTCCGCAAGGTATTCAGCTCGGCGGCGCAGCGCTGCTGCGCCTCAGCCAACTCGTTTAGCTGCCGGGTCAGCGTTTCTTTTTGCGCCGCCAATGCTTCAAGCGTCTGCCGTCGCTGCAACAGCGCCTGCCGCGCCGCTTCAAGCTCTGCCTCCACCTCGCTCTGGGAGTGCCCGGCCTGTTCAATCTGCGCCTCTATCTCGCCGATAGACCGCTCATGGTGGCCGATATCGTTTTGCAATACCGCCTTTTGAGACTCAAACGACGCGGCCAATTCACTGTAACGGTTAATTTCGGTGCGCTGGGCTTCGATTGCGACCATCAGCGCGCGGCCCCGCTCCATCTCCTCGGCAAATTCCTGCTCGCATTCGGTCACGGTGCTGTCGGCCGCGTCAAAGTCGGCCTGAGCCAGAAGCAGCTTGTCCTCGATAGCCGCAGCCTTTGTACTCAGCTGCGAGAGCGTATGCATCCAAACCGAAACCTCAAGCTGCCTTTTTTCGCCCGACAGCTCAAGGAATTTTTGTGCCTTATCAGACTGCTGCTTTAAGGGCGCCAGCCGCCCGTCAAGCTCCGCCAGAATATCGCGCAGGCGTAAAAGATTATCCTCCGCCAGCGCCAAACGGCGTTCAGCCTCGGTTTTGCGGTAACGGTATTTTGAAATACCCGCCGCTTCTTCAAAAATTTCGCGCCGCTCCTTGGAGCGCGCCGAGACAATTTCGGCAACGCGGCCCTGCCCGATAATGGAGTAGCCGTCCCGCCCCAGACCGGTATCCATGAACAGCTCGTTGATATCCTTCAGGCGCACCTGTGCGCCGTTGAGGCGGTATTCGCTGTCGCCTGAGCGGTAGAGCCTGCGGGTGATCACCACCTCGTCGCAGTCCATGCCCGCCATTGTGCGGTCACTGTTGTCGATATTTAAGGTGACGGAGGCGACGCCCTGCGCCTTGCGCGCCTGCGTGCCGCCGAAAATGACATCCTCCATCTTACCGCCACGCAGCGTGCGGGTGGACTGCTCGCCGAGCACCCAGCGCACCGCGTCGGCAATGTTGCTTTTACCCGAACCGTTCGGGCCGATGACGGCGGTGATGCCGTCGTTAAATTCAAGCGTTGTGCGGTCGGCAAAGGACTTAAACCCCTGAATGTCAAGTGATTTCAGTCGCAAAGCGGCATCTTCCTTCCTGCGAATTTATGGCCTGCAACGTTTATGCATCCGGCAAAAGCACAGGGCGCAGCCGGTGCGCCGTATCCAGCGGGGCAACCCGCGCAATATATCCGCACGTCGCCAGCGCTTTGATATTGCGCTTTTGCTGGCCGGTCATGCGGGAAATGTCCCGCGGGTGCACGCCGATAACAATAGGCCCCTGCGGTACGCCAAGAAGCTGCGGCAGCAGCCGGGAGAGCATCAATTCGCCTTCGCACAGCTCGCGAAACGCCGGATGATACGGCCCTGCAACCAGCTTTTGTTCGAGTTCCTGTGAAGGGTGCAGCCCTACGCGGATGATGCGGATGTCTGCCGCTTCAAACAGCTCCATCACACGCGCGGTGCGCCTGACCCCTTCTTCCAATGTTAAGGCGGTGTATGCGCCCGTCGCCAGCCGGTCGGCCAGTGCGGTGCCCTTTAACACAAGGGCGGGATAAATGCGCACCGTGTCGGGACAGCAGGCAATAAGCGCTTGAGCCGTGTTGTACGCGTCCTGCTCGTTTTCGCCGTAAAGCCCGAGCATCATTTGCAGTCCCAATTCAAAGCCGAAGCGCCGGACGCGCGCTGCGGCGGTAACAACGTCCTGCGCCGTATGGCCACGCGCATTTTTTTGCAGCACGGCATCGTTCATGGACTGGGCGCCAAGCTCAATAGCGGTGACAGGGTAGCTTTTAAGCAGCGAAAGCACTTCGTCCCCCACCGAATCGGGACGGGTTGAAAGCCGGATGCCGCTAAGACCCTTACCCACGAATGCGCCGGCTGCTTCGAGCAACGCGCGCATATAGCCGCGGTCGATTGCCGTAAAGCTGCCCCCAAAAAATGCCAGCTCCAATTCCCTGCCCGGCGCCTTTTCGAGCGCGGCCCGGCAAAGCGCCGTCACATCCTGCGGGGTCGGGGCTTTTTCTTCGCCCGAAATAATCCGCTGGTCGCAAAAGCTGCATTGGTGCGGGCAGCCGATGTGGGGCACAAACACCGCAAGGTTGCCATGCTTTAATGGACCGTTCACAGCTTGATGCCCATGAGCAGCAATGCCTCACGCGCCGCCTGCTGCTCGGCTATTTTTTTGCTTTTGCCCTCGCCGCAGCCGATGACGTTGGAATTTAAATGCACCTGTACGGAAAACCACTTGTCGTGATCCGGCCCGCGCTCATCCACAAGAATATAGGCGACCCGCTCCTCGGGGTTTTTCTGGATAATTTCCTGCAGCTGGGTTTTATAGTCGTGCAGGTCGGTACCCGCTGCGTGCTCAACCGTGTCGCCAATGAACGGCAGTACAAACTCGCGGGCAGCGGGCATGCCGCCGTCAAGATAGATGGCGGCAATCAGCGCCTCAAAGGCATCCGCCAAAATAGAGGGCCGGGTGCGCCCGCCGTTATGCTCCTCTCCGCGTCCCAGCAGCAGATAGCCGCCCAGCTCAATCTGCTGGGCAAACTGCGCCAGTGCCGCCTCGCAGACCAGCGACGCGCGTATTTTTGTCAGTTCACCCTCCGGAACCTTGCGGTGGCGGAAGATATAATCGGCGACAATCAGCGAAAGCACCGCGTCGCCCAAAAACTCCTGCCGCTCGTTGTTGGCCGCTGTCTGGCGGCTCTCGTTGGCATAGGAGGAATGGGTCAGCGCAATTTTCAGATAATTTAAATCCTTAAACCGGTAACCGATCACTTTTTGGAGCTGCTGCATGGTTTATTCCTTCTCCTCGCTTTTTAACAGGGCAACACCCCGCTCAATCTCCTGGCAGACGTCGCGCTCGACACAAAATTTAGCCTGACGGATCGCATTTTTAAACGCTTTCGCGTCCGAGCTGCCGTGCGCCTTGAGCACCGGCCTTGATACGCCAAGAATCGGCGCACCGCCATATTCTTTGT
>JAEWYJ010000191.1 GCA_023395695.1 Bacillota bacterium
AGCGGCGTCAATACTTTGGTGTCCCAGGCAGGAAGATAGTGCCAGTTGAGCTTCCCGGTATCGTGGTATTCCTCCAATAAGGCAGCTGCCTTGCGTGCATTCTGGTAAACGCTACGGCACAGTTGACGATTTTCATATGCAGAGCGAGCATTGGAAACAAAATCAGCCAGTGCCGCTTTTGAATACTTCGTTATCTCGTGCTGGGTACAGTAGCGCAGGATGGCATCAAATCCATCATAGGTGTAGTTGCGGATAGACTTTTCACTCAGGTTGAAATTTAACAGCTCCCGTTTTGTCCGATGCACCAATCCAAAAAGGTTTTCAGTATCCAACAGTTCTTCCCGAGTCGGTTCTCTGCGAAGCGGATTGTGTAGCACTTCCCATTTGGAAAGCGGTTCCAGCGTTACGGTCCTCGATGCATAGAATTCTTCCAGCCATGCGGCTGTCTTGCGGATTTGCTGCCATTTCCATCGGGAGATTTCATCTTCTTCATAGAGCTCTCGGATATGCTCCATGTAAGAATCCATTACAACTGCGGAGTAGGCCGTGCTACCTTGCGCATTGAAATACTTTACAATCTCACCAAAACCGCAATATTTGTAGTCCTTCAGCCGTTTTGGAGGAACACCAACTTCCCGGAGTAGCTCCAGCACATGGACTGTCATTGCTTCTACACTAACATTTTTCATTTGATTCACCTCGTATCATCGTTGTCAGACTTTCGTCTGCAACTTCATTATACGACGGTGATTTTGTTATCCCGAGGATTTCTATGGAAAACCTTGCTATTGCAGGGGTGCCGTGCATACCTCGGGATAACTATTTTCTCGGCATAATCCTGACACGGTGAACCGCCGCAGATAATATCCACAGGCGGCAGCGCCGCGCCGTTGAGCGTTGTAATATCTCCGACATGGATCATATCGGGGGATCTCAGCTTTGTCACTTTAATGGGAAACGATTCAATTTCCGATGCCCACACAGGCACAATGCCATTGTGGAGCGCCGCCAAGGGGAAGCCGCCGATACCATCAAAAAGGCTCCCCATGGTCAGGTTTAGGTTTTTTTAAATGTACGTTTATCGGTTTGAACAGAGGCTAAAGTCTGTTCTTTACAATCGTTTACATGTCTCATTTTCAAATCTCCCTTGAGTTTTTTAAAGTGTTGTAGCCTTTGGGCCTTATGGCTAAGTTGGCCCTATCATACCAAGTATGCTTTGCTCGCTTTGCAGATAGTCGTCTTCTATTTCGATGTCTGGAGCAAGAGTGGGACGCATGTCCAGCTCCCGAAGCGTTTCCAAGTGCATGCGCCGATCCGACGCATGTTCAAGGGGATACACCACACATCGGTATTCCGCGGCCGGAGAGGCGCGCAAGTGCAGGGCGCAAATATCTTTGATTTTAGCCTCGGCTTCGCCCTGCGAAGGAAAAAGCAAAGGCTTGCGGTTGACACACAAAAAGCCCGACTGCCCTGCAAGAGGGCCATCCTTTCTAGCTTTGGCCCATATTGCATAGGCGGGGTCTGCTGCCCCGAGGATTTGTTCGTCCGAAAAGTAGCACGTTGGCGTGCCGGTCTGTTTTGCCATACCAATCTCAATTTGCATTTCGGGGCTGATCTGGTCGCCGCAAACCCACAGTTCGTCGCTCTGTTTAAGGATGGCACGGGCCATGTCCAACTCGGCCTGCCGCCCATAAGGGCCGTCATCACTAAAAAGCTGAGGATATGCCATACGGGGTGCGAAAAAAATATGTCCTTCGCTTCTCCCATGACGGCACATTTTCCGGGCAAGCTCAATGTTCTCTTTGACGCTTTCCATTTCGGGAAATGCAACGTAAATTAATTTCATTTACCGCTCCTTCTCCTGAATTATTTAGGCGCAACCGCCTGCACCACGGTGCGGGTGGTGTTAACCGCCGCCTGTGCGGTGTAGACGGCACTCATTACATTGGCCTTGGTGCTGGTGTCCAGCCCGAAGGCGCCGGCGATTCTCGGCACTTCCCCCGCTGATAGCATCAATCCGAGCCCTAACAGCGCATGCTCCTTCAGCACCATAAGCCCTGCGGTGAGAATAGTGGCTTGCAAAAAGGCGGTGAGACACAGGCCGATGATCTGTTTGCACCACTGTATAAATTCGTCGGTATACCCACGCGGAACAGAGAACATATATAAGCTGCCCACAGCAATCTGAATCAGCAAAATGCCCCCGCGTTTGAGGTTTGCGAAAAACACTTTAATGATCGCATACCCCATCATAACAATCATAAAGAGCATCATAATGGGGCTGGTGATTGCCGACAGGCCGCCAAAGATGCCCAAGCCTATCGCCGTACCGAGATCGGGCGCCGTGCCAAGGCTTAAAATCGTCTCGTTTGCCAATTCGCCAAAGCCGGTTCTATAGCCGGTGATACCGGCCGTAAGGCTTGCCTGTAAATCAACCGACAGCTTGAATAGCTCTATCGGCACGGTGGTAAACAGCGACACGGCCATGAAGCCCTTGACGGCATTGATGGCGGCATCCTTGACGCTGCCGCGGCCATGCTGATATTCAATGCCGGTTTCAAAGCAGGCCACCACCAGCCCGATGCCATAGAGCGCCCAAGCCAGATAAGAAAAAAACAGGACAATGGATTGCACCCAGCGCATCTCAAACAGCTCGACGCCTATATGACCCATCTGGGCGAAAAAGTCCGCGAGAAAGCCCACGATGTTGCCATATAGCCAATCGATAAACTGATCCATAACATTGCTGAGGACAAAATCCCATATAAACATTTGAAGTTCACCCCCTTTTCTGATTTCTTAACTGACATACAAAAATCACCGACCTGTCTTTTCAGACAAATCGGTGATTTAGGGTTTCAGACTAACTGGCTGGATCTCCGTTAAAATAGGCCCAACGCCTCTCTAGCGTATCGATATGATAAGAATCGCTCTCATGATGCGCCTCAATCAGCGTTTTAAATTGGTCTAGATCGATGGAAAAATGCGCCGCGAAGCTATATACATCGCTGCATAGGCCGGCGGCGACGCGTTCTTTGATCCAATTCTCAAACGCGTCGGCTCCAACATAACGAATAAATCCTATCGGGTGCAGCTCCTCCCAAAACAAATGACTAAACTTTTCGCAGCCAATGCCGCCGTTTCCCCGTACCACATCCTTTTCTTGGTCGGATAATGCC
>JAEWYJ010000253.1 GCA_023395695.1 Bacillota bacterium
GCAGTGCCTGCTGCACACCCTCGCCCGAAACGTCGCGCGTGATGGACGGGATTTCGCTCTTGCGCGAAATCAAATCGAAATCGTCAATATAGATGATGCCGTGCTGCGCCTTCTGAACGTCATATTCCGCCGCCTGAATCAGGCGCAACAGGATATTTTCAACATCCTCGCCGACATAGCCGGCCTCGGTAAGGGTCGTAGCGTCGGCAATAGCGAACGGCACGCCCAGCATTTTGGCCAGCGTCTGTGCCAGCAGCGTTTTTCCGGTACCGGTCGGCCCCAACAGCAGAATATTGCTCTTTTGCAGCTCTACGCCGCCGGCGCCGCCGAAGTAGATGCGTTTATAATGGTTATAAACCGCCACCGACAGCGCGACCTTGGCCTCGTTTTGACCGATAACGTATTCGTCAAGGCCCTCCTTGATTTGGGCGGGCTTGAGAAGCACCGGCTGCGCTTCGGGTTTTTGGTTCTTTTTGCGGCGCATAATGCCGTTTTCTTCTTCGAGAACACTGACGCACAGATCAATGCATTCGTTGCAGATACAAACCCCCGGGCCTGCAATCATGCGGCTGACCTGCTCCTGCGGCTTGCCACAAAAGGAACAGCGCAGCGGCTTATTGTCTTCTCTTGCCATATCGTTCTCCTAACTTAACTAAAATCGTTCGGGCGGCATTTTGGCCGCCCGTGTTGCGCCTTTAACGCCGTGCGATAACCTTGTCGATCAGGCCATAGGCCTGCGCCTCGGCGGCGGACATAAAGTTGTCGCGCTCGGTGTCGCGCTCAATAACCTCCAGCGGCTGGCCGGTCTGCTCGCTCATCATGCGGTTGAGACGGTTCTTAATCTTGATAATCCACTCCGCGTGGATCTTGATATCGGTCGCCTGACCCTTCGCGCCGCCAAGCGGCTGATGAATCATAATCTCGGCGTTGGGCAGTGCAATGCGCTTGCCCTTAGCGCCCGAAGAAAGCAGAAACGCGCCCATAGAGGCGGCGAGTCCTACGCATATGGTAGAAACGTCGCACTTAATATAGTTCATCGTGTCGTAAATAGCCATGCCGGCGGTAACCGAGCCGCCCGGGGAATTGATATACAGATGAATGTCCTTATCAGGGTCCTGCCCCTCTAAAAACAACAGCTGCGCCACCACAAGGCTTGCGGTGGTATCGTTTACCTCGTCGCAGAGCATGATAATGCGGTCGTTTAAAAGCCGTGAAAAAATGTCATACGCGCGTTCACCGCGGTTGGTTTGTTCAATAACGGTTGGTACCAATGCCATAATAATTACACCCCCTGTTAATATGTATGCAGCTATAGCCAGCAAGCCTGCTAAAACTGAAAGCCTGCGCGTCTTGCCGGAAAATTGGCCGATCTGCGCCGGTCATTCGTACCCAAGCGACGTCACGCCTGCATGCTCCGCCCCGGATCCCTGTACGCGGCCTCCGGCTTTAGGCAGCTGCCAAACGCTTAAAAACCCGGCAGCAAAACGGACGGCGCCGCTCGCTTACAGGTTTTCAGGCGTCCTGCTGTAAAGTTTATGAGGTGCGAAGGGCCTTATTCGGCGTCGTCAGCCTTGGCCTTTCTGGTTCTCTTGGGTTTAGGGGCCTCCTCGCCGTCGTCCTCAGCTTTTTTTGCGGCCTTTTTGGCCTTGGGCTTGTCGTCGGCTTTCGCCTCAGGTGCGCTGACTGTCACGACCGCGCCGGCAGTAACAACCTCAAGCGCCTTGCGGCAGGCAATGTCGGCCACGATGTCCTTTTCTCTGATGGCGCCACGAATTTTCTCAACATCCATACGGTACTGTTCGGCAAGCTTCTGATACTCGTCGGCAATATCCTTTTCGTCAGGAACAATGCCCTCGGCAGCGGCAATCGCTTCCATCGCCAGACGGGTCTTAACCTGATTTTCGGCCTGAGTGCGGAAGGTCTCGCGGAATTTCTCCTCGGTCTCGCCGGTGTAGCTCATAAAATCCTTAAGGCTTAAGCCCTGCTGGCCCATGCGCATACCAAAATCCTGCACAAGCTCATCGATGCGGCTCTCAATCATGCAATCGGGAATCTCAACGGTCATGCCGGCGACAACCTGCTCAAGCAGCTTGTTTTCCATCTCGGTTTCGGCCTTGCTTTCGGCCGATTCGGTCAGGCGCTTGCTGATATCCGCCTTGTAGGCTTCAATGGTGTCAAACTCGCTGATATCCTTGGCAAACTCGTCGTCCACCTCGGGCAGCTCGCGCGCTTTAAGGCCGAGCAGCTTAACCTTGAATACGGCGGGCTTACCGGCCAGGCTGCTTTCGCCATACTGCTCGGGGAAGGTGACCTCGACGTCAAATTCTTCGCCGATATTCTTTCCGACGACCTGCTCCTCAAAGCCGGGGATAAAGCTGCCGGAGCCCAACGTAAGCGGATATTTCTCGCCCTTGCCGCCCTCAAAGGGAACGCCGTCGGCAAAGCCCTCAAAATCAATCTCGGCAATGTCGCCGTCCTGAGCCGCACGGCCCTCAACGGTGATAACGCGGGCATATTTTTCACGCATCTGCGCAATCTGCTCGTCAATCTGCTCGTCGGTAACAGGAGAAACCGCCTTTTCAGCCGCAAGGCCCTTATACTGGCCAAGCGTTGGAACCGGTCTGGTGGTCACGGTCGCCTTAAAGGTAAAGCCCTCTTCGTCGGCGCTCAACACTTCGATATCGGCCGAATCGACCGGTGTGATGCCCGCCTCATCCACAGCCTCGGAATAGGCCGCGGGGTAAAGCGCGTTCATCGCGTCGTCAAGGAACATGCCCTTGCCATAAAGCTTTTCGACCATGGCGCGGGGCGCCTTGCCCTTGCGAAAGCCGGGAACAGTGATGTTTTTCATATTTTTGCGGTAAGCGGCCTCAACAGCCTGCGCAAACTGCTCCCCCTTCACCTCAACGACGAGTTCTGCGCGGTTGGTTTCCACCTTGTTAGACGATACCAGAGACATTTATTTTTCCTCCTGTTTGTAAGCATTTACATCTTAGCATTATAGCATAATTTTCACAAAAAAACTATTAAAATCTTATGAATTCAAAGCCTTTTCAGGCTGAATTTGAGATGGTCGGCGGATATGAGCGTAAATTCTATGCCGAGATATGCACCCTCAAAGGCCTGCGCACAGGCCGCGCCGTGCAGATGGCCGTAAAAACAGCGCCGAACCCCGTATTCGCGCAGCAGGTCGATAATACCGCCCGAAACGCCGTTGCCAAAACCCGGCGGATAGTGCAAAAACACGACCGGTTCCAGCCCTGTCGGTTTTGCAGCCTCCAACGACGCTTTAAGCCTGCCCTCTTCACGCGCGGTTACCTTCTGGTCGTGCGGCGCCGAGTCCTCAAGCATCCAGCCCCGGGTACCGCAGATGGCAATGGCTCCGGACGCAACAAAGCTATTATGGAGAATTGACAGCGTGCTTAAACCCCGTTCCTCAAAAAAAGCTTCCATCTTTCGGCGGCTATTCCACCAGTAGTCGTGGTTGCCCTTTAAAATCACCTTTTTGCCGGGCAGGGCGTCGATATATTCAAAGTCGGCAGCCGCCTCTTGCAGCGTCATGCCCCACGAAATATCCCCGGCCAGCACAACGGTGTCCGACTCGGACACCTGCGCTTTCCAATTCTTTGTAATTTCAGCGACATAATTATGCCATCCGGGAAAAATATCCATCGGCTTGTCGCAGGCAAGCGAGAGATGAAGATCGCCTATCGCAAAAATTGACATACGGCCTCCTGTCGGAATAATCTAAACCACGCGGCAGATACTGTTTTTAGCCTGATTGAAGGAGGTGAAATTCATGAACGAGCGCGAAACAAAAAACAACATTTATTGCGACGTTGTCAACTGTGCTTATAATGACGACCACTGCCACTGCACCGCGCCTACGGTAGAGGTGGGTACGCAAGCAGCCAACAGCTGCACCGCAAGCTGCAGCGGCGAGACCCAGTGCGCCACATTCCGGCCAAAAACGCCGTATAAAGCCGGTTATCAGGCCGTTTAACAGCGTATGAATTCCCCGCGCAATCGACGCCAAGCGTCCAAATCGCCATAAAAGCGATTTGAACGCCTGGCGTTTTTATGTGAGACGGTTCACTTGATATTTGAGGCGAATGCTTCAATCTCCTCCGGCATTTCGTCGGGCAGAATGACCTTTGAAAACCGGATTTTTTTATTTTCAAGCGCTTCAATGCTTTCGGGAACCGGTACGCCGGTATTTTTCGAAAGCATTCTGACCGCCGCAAACTCGTCGGCGGGCTGCGAGGCGCCCAGCGCCGTCAGCACGCTGCCGGCGAATTTAAAGGGCGAAGCGGTCGAAACAATAACGGCAGGGCGGGTATCGCCGGTAGCCGCCTTGTAATTGTCATAAACGCCCAGCGCCACCGCCGTGTGCGGATCGACAAGATAGCCAACGTCGTCGAGCGTCCTTTTAATAACGGCCTGACAGCCGTCGTCGTCGATATAACCGCCCCAGAAATCCTCAGACAGACGCGCCTTTATTGTGTCGTTAATTGCGTAACGGCGCTCCTTGGAGAGCTGCTCCATCATGTCGCGCACCGCCTCGCTGTCGCGGTCGGTCAATTCAAACAACAGGCGCTCTAAATTGGAGGAAACGAGAATATCCATCGAGGGCGACAGCGTGGTAAAAAACGCACGGTTGGCGTCGTACACACCGCTATTGATAAAGTCGGTCAGCACGTTGTTGCTGTTGGAAGCGCAGATCAGCTTATGCACCGGCAGGCCCATCTGCTTGGCGTAATAGCCCGCGAGAATGTTGCCAAAATTGCCGGTGGGCACGACAAAGTTAACCGGGTCGCCCTGCTTGATGCACTCGCACCCGACCATATCGGCATAGGCTGAGAAATAGTAAACGATTTGCGGCACAAGACGGCCCCAGTTGATGGAATTGGCCGACGAAAATACCGTATTGCGCGCGGCCAGCCGGTCAATCATCCTGTGGTCGGTAAAAATCTTCTTAACCTCGGTCTGGGCGTTGTCAAAATTGCCCTCAATGGCATAAACCGCAACATTGTCGCCCCGCTGGGTAACCATTTGCAGCTGCTGCATCGGGCTGACGCCCTCGTTGGGATAAAACACTGCAATCTTGACGCCCTTAACGTCGCAAAAGCCCTCCAGCGCCGCCTTGCCGGTATCGCCCGAGGTGGCGACCAGAATCATAATCTGCTTGCCGCCCAGTGCACGCTTGGCAGCGGGAACCATAAGCCGCGGCAGCAATTGCAGCGCCATGTCTTTAAATGCGCAGGTGGGGCCATGCCAAAGCTCCAGCACAAAGCGCCCGTCCGAAAGGTCGGCCAGCGGCGCTGCCCAATCCTCTTCGTACACGCCGTTGGTATAGGCGCCATTTACAGCCGAACGCAGCTCCTCTGCGGAAAAGTCGGTCAAAAACAGCGAGAGCACCTGCTCGGCGCGGTCGGGGTATTCCTTTTCCAGCAAATCGGTCAGCCATGCCTCATCCACGCGGGGCAGCGTGTCGGGAACATAAAGCCCGCCCTCGGGCGAAATGCCGTTGGCGATTGCAAAGGACGAGGTGACGGAACGTGTTTTATCTCTGGTGCTGGTGTATTGCATGCTCTTCCATCCTTTCGGGTCAGGCTAAAATGCCTCCCCTGTTTTTATCAGTCTAAAAAACGGTAATCACGGCTCAAAGCGGCCCTTTTAACAATTGAGTGCAAAAGCAGTTGTCAAGCCCGCATGTTCACGTGTGAATGTCTCTTCTAAATATGTGTATGACTATTTTTAATGCGGTACAACCTCAAACGCATCGGTCAGGTGCGCAAGCTCCAAAACCGAAAACGCAGTCTTGGACGCGGTGGTAATCGCCACTACGTCAAACCGGGGCTGCAAATCCACGGGGTGCATCTGCAAATATTGCATTGCCGCCATGATAAGCTTTTTCTGCTTGGCAAAGGTCACCGCCGCCTCGGGCGCTGCAAGCATGGTCGCGGCGCGGGTTTTAACCTCCACAAAGGCCAAAACATCGCCCTTTTGCGCAATAATATCGATCTCTCCGAAGCGGGTGCGAAAGTTGGTCTCTAAAATAGCATAGCCCTGCTTTTGAAGATATTCCGCGGCGAACGCTTCGCCGAGCGCCCCGTTTTTCGGCATATACGCACCTGCTTTGCACTTTAAGTGTTTGGAATACAGTCAACAAGACCGTCGTTGGGGCACTGTTTTGTGGCCGCAAGGCACAGGACGCAGACGGGCTGCCGCCCTTTAAGGGCAACAACGCAACCGGACGCAAAACAGACCGCCAAGGCATCTTGGCTTTCCATTGGCTTGACTATAGGTCCGCGACAGTTCCAATATGATTTTGAAGCGTATGTAAAAAGCTTTGGCGGTGCTCCGGCGTAACCCCGTATTTTGCAATCGCCTCGTAATGCGCTTTGGTGGGATATCCCTTGTGCTGCTCAAAGCCGTATTCGGGGTATTGTGCGCCCAACGCCGTCAGCAGACGGTGCCGCGTCACTTTAGCCAGCACCGATGCGGCCGCAATGCAGGCCGACCTGCCGTCGCCCTTGACCACCGTTTCGGTGGGCAGCAAAAGGCGCGGGTCGCCGTTCCCATCCACCAGCACATAGTCCGGCAAAAGGCTAAGGCCGTTTACCGCACGGTGCATCGCCAGATAGGTTGCCTGCAGGATGTTGAGCGTATCAATCTCCTGCGGGGTTGCCAGCCCGATCCCCCACGACACCGCCTGAGCGGTGATAACGCCGTAAAGCGCATCCCGCTTTTTTTCGGTCAGCTTTTTAGAGTCGTTGAGCCCGTCAATGATCAGTCCCGGTGGCAAAATGACCGCCGCCGCGCAAACAGGGCCGGCCAGCGGCCCGCGGCCCGCCTCGTCAATACCGCAAATCAGTGTCAAGCCCCTGCTGCGCAGTGTGTTTTCAATTTCGTACAAATCCGGCTTTTCCTTAACGGTAGTCACGTCGAATATCCTCCGGTGTCTCAAGCGAGATACGCCCGATCTTGCCGCCGCGAAATTCGTCGAGCAGCGTTGTGGAGGCGCGAAGCGTGTCCGCCTCCCCGCCCGATACCAGCATACCGCGCTTTTGCGCGAGCAGACACAAAAGGCCGTAGCCGTCCTTGCCGGCAAGCTCGTCCGGCTCAAAGCGGTAGCGCTCGCACAGCGCCCTGGAATAGCGCCCGGCAAGCAGCGTTAGCAGACTGCTTGCCAAATCCTCAGTGTCCAGTATCTGGTCACGGATGGCGCCGGTATAGGCCAGATAGCGGCCGACGCGCTGATCCTCAAACTTCGGCCAGAGCACGCCGGGCATATCCAAAAGCTCCATTCCGTCCTCAAGCTTAACCCATTGACGGCCGCGCGTCACACCCGGACGGTCCTCAACCCTGGCGCGGCGCGACCCCGCCAGACGGTTAATAAGCGACGATTTACCAACGTTGGGAATGCCGACGATCATCAGCGTCAGCGGGCGCCCGGCCATACCGCGCCGCGCATTTTGCGCAAGCTTTTCGGCGCAGACTTCCTTTAGCATCGGCCCAAGCTGTTTTAAGCCGCGTCCGCTGCGGCAGTCCGCCGCCAGTACGGCAAGGCTTTTCTTTTGAAAAAACTCACACCATGCGCGGGTGACCTGCTCGTCGGCAACATCAGCCTTATTAAGCAATATAAGACGCGGCTTTTGCTTGGTGAGAGACTCTATTTCGGGGTTGCGGCTGGCGCGCACAATTCTGGCGTCGCGCAGCTCGACAATCGCATCCACCAGCGCGATGTTCTCGCGGATGAGGCGGCGCGTCTTGGCCATATGCCCCGGAAACCACTGTATTGTTTTACTTTGTTGTTCCGCCACGGCGTTCCTCCTGTTTAATCTCCAAGCGTTCCAAACGATGAAAACGGCATCACGCCAATAGGCCTTGCCGAGAATATACCGCTCATCCACAAGGCCGATATCGGTCGAGCGGCTGTCGAGCGAACCATTGCGATTATCACCCATCAAAAACAGATAGCCCTCTGGCACGGTCAGCGGAAAGTCCATATCGTACCGCCGGTTGGTGGGTGTATTGGTATAAGGCTCGTTCAGCGCTTCGCCGTTAACGTATACAATTCCCTCGTCGAAGTCAATGTCTACGCTTTGTCCACCGGCGGCGATCACACGCTTAATAATCGGTTCGTTGGCGTAATAGGGCTTGGTCGCCACAACAATGTCGCCCGGCTGCGGCGCACCCGCCAGACGCGAAATAACCAGCATGTCGCCGCTGCCCAGCGTTTGTATCATAGACTCGCCGCTGACCACCGAGGTGCGGGCGACAAAGGTAAACAACAGCACGACAAAAACAACCGCCAATACCGCACTCTCAACCCATTCGTACAGCTCTTTAAAGATGCGGTCGCGGCGCGGCAATGCCGCCGGGGGCTGCGCATTGTCGGGCTTGGGATCAGACTGGCTGCCGTTAATTTCTTCTTGCATACACGCCTCCAAAAGACTTGAATAACTATTTGCCCGTAAAATTTTCTGTTGATATTAAAGGCGGCAATGCCGCGCCATGTCAAGGCCTGTTTTTACAAGCAAAAGCGCAGTCTGCCAAATTTATATGGCCTAAAATACTGTGCCACAATTTCAAAAGAGAATTCGTATAAAAAAACAAAAAGGGACACACGGTCCCTTTTTGAATAAATCAGTATTATCTTCTGATTTCCTTGACGCGGGCCGCCTTGCCGACACGGTCTCTGAGATAATAAAGCTTGCTGCGGCGGGTTCTGCCCTGACGCACAACCTCAACCGTCTCGACCACCGGGGAATGCAGCGGGAAAACGCGCTCCACGCCAACGCCGTGGGACATGCGGCGAACCGTAAAGGTCTCCTGAATGCCGCCGTGCTTCTTGGCGATGACGATGCCCTCGAAAGCCTGAACACGAGATTTCTCGCCTTCCTTAATGCGAACGCCGACGCGGATGGTATCGCCCACGTTAAATACGGGGGGCTTCTCCTTCAGGCAGGCGTTGGAAAAATGCTTTAAAGCGTCCATGTAAAATTTCCTCCTTGAGTTTATAACAGGCATTCATTCCCGCTTGTGTATCAAACGGCAGAGGACTGCCAGCTTTTCATTCCGGCTCTTCACCGACATGAAATTCCGCCGCAAAGGGAATACGGCGACTACATGCCTAAATATATTATCACAAAGCAAGCATGGGTGCAAGCAATTTTTAAAATTTTGTTTGTACTTTTCCGGGTTTTATCCGAATACCGGGCCTGATTAATTCAAAAACAGCCTGCGCACGACTCACTGGCGGCCAACACCGCTTTTCTCAGGCCTTCGGCGGTATATCCTTAACGCCGTCGAGAATATAGGTCGGACGGTAGGGGAATTTTTTCATCTCGTCAAGGTCGGTCACACCGCTGAGCACCAGAACGGTATCCAGCCCGGTCTCCATACCGGCGACAATATCAGTATCCATACGGTCGCCTACCATAACCGCCTCGTTGGAATGGCAGCCCAGCAGCTTTAAGCCGGTGCGCATCATCAGCGGATTGGGCTTGCCGACAAAATAAGCGCTTTTACCTGTGGCCAGCTCAATCGGCGCAACCAGCGCACGGCAGGCAGGAATCAGCCCGTTTTCAGAGGGGCCGGTCAGGTCGGTATTGGTACCGATAAGCTTTGCACCTGCGCGCACCAGCGAGACCGCCTTGACAATGCTCTCGTAGTTGTAGTTGCGGGTCTCGCCTACGACGACATAATCAGGGTTGACCTCATTCATTGTAATGCCCACGTCGTAAAGGGCGTTGAACAGGCCCGGCGCACCGATGATATAAGCTGTGCAGCCCGGCGCCTGACGGCTTAAAAACTTGGCGGTCGCCAGCGCGCTGGTATAAAAATGGCTCTCGTCAACATCAAGCCCCATACGCGCCAGCTTTTGCTTAAGCTCCAGCGGGCTTCTCTCGCTCGAATTGGTCAGGAACAGAAAGCTTTTGTCGGCGGCATAAAGCCATTCAACAAATTCTTTTACGCCGGGCAGCAGGCGGTTACCGTGGTAGATAACGCCATCCATATCGCAGAGGAACCCTTTTTTCTCATGCAGTTGCTCCAAGGTATCAAGCATAATTCTCCCCCTAACATCTTTACTATATATTAAGTATACTTGCCTTGTGTTAAATTTACAAGTCTATTAAAAATTTTTATGCACTATGCCAAATGCAACAATAATCTTTGGCGCGCAGCTTGCTAAACTGCACCGCCTGCATTTGAATCCAGTGCAATGTCAATTCCCTGTGCCAAAACCGATTTCAGCGTATTGCAGCTTTCAATCGCATCCGAAAATCTGCCTTTGAGCACATTTTTGCTTTCGTCGTCCTTAGAAAGACGTTTATACGCATGCGGATTGCTTTTAGGGAAGCGTTGGAGAATTGACCTCGCATAAAGCGCAAAATCGTGCTCCATCAAAAATTTGTGATCCTCCGGCGGAACTTTGTCGCCCCCGGAAATCCGTCTTGCGATCTCCATACAGGTCAGCAGAATCTTGAGCTTTTCTTTTTCGGCCTCCAGCTGTTCGCCGGAGATTTCCGCCGGTTGGTTGATCTGGCCGCAACCGGTCTCGTTGCTATTGTTGAATGTCTTTGCAGATTCAGCAGCCGGTTGAGGCCTGGCCGCCGCCAAGGGTGTAACCTCCACCTTTATTTTTCCCGGCTGCTGCCTTAAAGTCCGGTCGACATAATAATAAGGATTTCCCGACTCAATACGCATTTGTTTTTCCATCCTTACACATAAAATTCGTCCTCCCGAGACATCGCCCTTGACAGAGATTATTTTCCATCTCCAGCATAGCACAGTTTAACTAGTTTTTGTATGTTTTGCAGGATAATTCGCAGAATTTACACCTTTTTATTGCAGCTCTCAACGCGTGGTGCATCATTCATGGCGCATTCAGACATCCAGCTTCATATCTCCAAATTTAATCCAGCCTTTTTTGCGCATGAACTCCGAAATAATCAGAGACAGTACCGCGGGCAGAATAAAATGCATCACCGCAATCTGAAGCAGTGCAGTGCTGCCGCCCACGACCGGGCGCATGGTCTGGTACGCCATGATAGGGCCGACCAAACCCGCCGTGCCCATGCCCGAGCCGGTCGCATTGCTGGTCATGCCCAGCAGCTTGGTCGAAACCGGCCCAAGTACCGCGCTGCTGATAATAGCAGGCAGCCATATCAGCGGTTTTTTGACGATATTGGGAATTTGCAGCATACTGGTTCCCAGTCCCTGCGCAAGCAGGCCGCCGAGCTTGTTTTCGCGGTAGCTTGCCACGGCAAAGCCCACCATATTGGCGCAGCAGCCGACGGTGGCCGCACCAGCAGCCACACCCGAAAGATTAAGCACAATGCCGATGGCCGCCGAGCTGATCGGCAGCGTTAAGATGACGCCCATCAGCACCGAAACAATAATACCCATCAAAACAGGCTGCTGTTCGGTGCCCCAGTTGATAACGCCGCCCACCCAAGCCATAAACGCCGATATGGACGGGCCGACAAACAGCCCCACACAAGAGCCGAAAAGGATAGAGGTGATGGGGGTTACGAGAATATCCACCTTGGTCTTGCCGGATACCGCATGTCCGAGCGCGATACCGGCATAGGCCGCCACAAAGGCGCCCAGCGGCTCCCCGGGACCCGCCAAGTGGATAACGCCGTCCACAAAAACCGTACCGGCGGCAATTTTGGCGGCAAAAGCCCCCACCATGCCCGCCGTGGCGGCCGAAAGCACGACGAGCGGCGGCTCTTTAAATTTATAGGCCACACCACAGCCGATGCCGGCGCCCGTAAGCGATGCGGCAATCTTGCTTAAAACAACAAGCGTTGCGCCCAGAGCGCCGCCGACAAACAACCCGATCTGCTGGATGATGGTACCCACAATCAACGTGGAAAAAAGGCCCAGCGCCATACCCGAAAGCCCTTCGATAAATATTTTGTTGAGCAGCCTTTTTAAATGTTCCATAGTTTTTCTCCTATCGGCGACGATGTGTATATACACATGTGTATATCGATGCTTATTTTATCAGAAAGCGCCTGTGTTTTCAATACTTATAATTAAACCGACAGGAAAATCATGCAGAATTAGCGTGGATATTTCGTGGACGGCAGCGCGAAAAAGTGCAAGGCAGACCACAAAAGCTGTTTTTGAACCGGCCGCCTGTACGGCCACAGCTTTATCGCCAGCCTGCGACGCTTACACAGCCCGGTCAGCCCCGCAAAACAAAAACGGCGACCGCCAACGGATTATTCCGGGCGGCCGCCTGACAGAGCCGGTTTTATTCTATGATAATGCTTTTAATCTTCTGCTCCGCCTTGGGCCGGTCGGAAAAGTCGACCTTGCCCCCGGCAATTGCATCGACAACATCCATCCCTTCAACCACCTTGCCGAACGCGGCATACTGCCCGTCGAGATGCGGCGCGTCCTCGTGCATAATAAAGAACTGGGAGCCTGCCGAATCGGGGCTCTGGCTGCGCGCCATTGAAATAACGCCTCTGGTATGCGCAGTGGGGTTTTTGACGCCGTTCATGGCAAACTCGCCCTTAATCTGGTAGCCGGGGCCGCCGGTGCCGGTGCCCTTGGGGCAACCGCCCTGAATCATAAAGCCGCGAATCACACGGTGGAAGATCAGGCCGTCATAAAAGCCCTCTTTGACCAGCTTTTCAAAGTTTGCAACTGTGATCGGAGCATGCTCGGGGTAAAGCTCCAGCTTAATCTGCCCGCCGTTTTCCATTGTAATTGTAACCATAATGTCCTCCAAAGCTATTATTTAAAAATCGGGATCGCCCGATATATGAACACCAAAATTGCTCAGGGTTGAATGGTAATATCCGCAAATCGACCGCCCGTCGCCTGTTCAAGGTGCCGGGGCGTCAGCTCAATCTGATCGCCGATACGCCCCGCGCTGACCACAATAGTCTCCCGAAGAAGCGCCGCAGCATCTATAACGGTTGTATACCGCTTTTTCATGCCGATGGGCGAGCAGCCGCCCTTAACATAGCCGGTCAGCGGTGTAATTTCCTTAACGTGGATCATCTCGACCGATTTCTCCCCTACCGCCTTGGCGGCGGCCTTAAGGTTAAGCTCCAGCGCCACGGGAATAACGAATACAAAGATATTTTTTGAAGCGCCGCGGGTAACAAGCGTCTTAAAAACCTGTTGGGCCGGCATGCCCACCTTGTTGGCAACCGAGACACCGTCTAAAAGGCCGTCCTGCGTATCGTAGGTATGTGCCGTATAGGGCAGCTTTTCTTTTTCCAGCATGCGCTGGGCATTTGTTTTTGCCTGTGCCAACTTATCATCTCCCGTTTTCCGTCTCCAATTCATGGTAAAGCTGCCGGTAACAGTCCAGATACTGCCCGCGCACCGCCTCAATGCGCATCTCTTCAAAGTGCAGCGCGGCCAGACGGGGCGGCTCTTCGTCAAACATCCGAACGCCGCAGAGCGCCAAAAATTCATGATACAGCAGGCAGTCGTCCACCTCGCCGATCAGCAGATGCTCGGTCGGCGTGGGGCGCGTTTTGCACAGCGTATCGTAAATGACGCCGGCCAAGACGCCTTCGGCCTCATAATAAAGCGGAAAATGACGCTTGACCGGCCTTGTTAAGTCGGAGACATAGCATTCGGTTGCGTCATGCAGCAGGCAAAACAACCGCACACGGGCGTTAAAGCCTCTGGCCCGCGCCTCCGCCTCGCAATTAAGGCAATGCTGCGCCACCGAATAAAAATGGCGGATGTGTCCGTTGGCGCGGCAGAGCATGGCCAGCGCGTGTGCGATATCTTCGATGCAGATATCGTCGGGCTTGGGATTAAAGGGATCCATATTGATGCCGTGAAAAGTCCTTATCTGGTTCGGGTCTCTCATACCGTCTCAAGCTCCTCCGTCTGTGCAGCAAGCAGCGGCAGCTCCTCCTCCGACGAGAGCGGCACGGCCTGCACGCCGCGCAGCTTGCGCTCAATGGCGCGGGTGCGGGTGCCGATCAGCTTGTCAAGGTCGTCGTTTGCCAGCCGCAAACGATCCTGCGCCTTGCGCAGCACATCGTTAAAGGTCGAAAACTCAGTCTTGACCGAACCGAGCACCTGCCAGACCTCGCCGGAGCGCTTTTGTATCGCCAGCGTCTGAAAGCCCATCTGCAGGCTGTTAAGCAGCGCCGCCATCGTCGTCGGGCCCGCAATGTTTACGCGGTAGTCGCGCGAGAGCGTCTCAACCATGCCGCGCCGCACCACCTCGGCATACAGCCCCTCAAACGGCAGGAACATAATCGCAAAATCGGTCGTGTTGGGCGGATCGATGTATTTGTCGCGGATATCCTTGGCGCAGCCCTTGATGCGCTGCTCCAGCTCCTTGCCCGCGGCGGCAATGCGCTCGGGTGCGGCGCTGTCATAGGCGTCCATCAGCGCCGAATAAACGTCGCCGGGGAATTTGGCGTCAATCGGCAGCCAAACGCCGTTCTCGCCGTCGCCCGGCAGTCTGACCGCATATTCCACAACGGTGCTGCTCCCCTTTTTGGTCGAAACATTCGCCGCATACTGCTCGGGGGATAAAATCTGCTCCAAAATAGCGCCGAGCTGAATCTCGCCCAAAATACCACGTGTTTTAACGTTGGAAAGCACCTTTTTCAGGTCTCCGACACCGTTGGCAAGCGTCTGCATCTCGCCTAATCCCTTATAAACCTGCTCCAGACGCTCCGATACCTGCGCAAAGGACTGTGCCAGCCGCTCGTTGAGCGTCTTTTGCAGCTTTTCGTCCACCGTCTGGCGCATCTGGTCCAGCTGCTTTGCGTTGTCGGCGCGCAGCACCTCCAGCCGCTGCTCCACCGTTCCGCGTATCTCCTCAAGGCGCTTGGAGGACTGGTTTGTAAAGACCTCTATCCGGCCCTCAACGCGGAACAGCTGCTCGTGCACCGTCTTTTGCAGCGTATCGTTGCGCAGCGTCAGCTGCTCGTTGAGCTCGGATAAGCGCTTATCCTGCAGATCGCCCGCACGCCGTTGCGACTCGGCCAGCGTCTGCCCCAGCCCCGCCGTGGCGGTCTGCACCGACTGGCCCAGCTCCTGACGCAGGCCGCGCATCTGCTCGGCAAATTCGCGCCGCAGCGCCTCGTTCTCTTCGCGGTGGCGGCGGCTTATGCCGCTAAGCCGTAAAGCGGCGGACACAGCCCCTATAAAAGCGGCCGTTGCGGCGACGGCGGCCAAAATGGTCAGCACAAGCTGTAATTGCTGCATATCTTCTCCTTCCATCCCCGCCGTATTTTGCTGGCGTAGGATCGGCAAATCTGGCATAAAATGATTTGGAAGATTAGTATAGCATATTTTGCCGCGCTTTTCATCCGTCATTTTGTAAAACAGGGGGAATTACCGCATGGCGTTTTCGCTCGCGCTCTCGGGCGGCGGCTGCCGGGGCGCCGCCCATATTGGGGTGCTGTCCGCTCTTCAGGAGGCCAATCTGAAGCCCTGTGCCGTATCGGGCAGCAGCGCGGGCGCCATTGTAGCCGGCTTGTATGCTTATGGCTACACGCCGGAGCAGCTGGTTAAAATTTGCCGCGAGCTGGAACGCAACGGCGAAAGGCTGATTGATTTTAACATATTCGGCATTGCGTCTGCCATTGGCCAGCTGGCAAGACGCCGCCCGATTACGCTGTCGGGCCTGCTCAAGGGCGAACGGCTGCGTTCTCTGCTGCGGCAGCTGACAAAGGGATGCGCCCTCTCGCAGGTGCCGCTGCCGCTTTGCATTACGAGCGTGGATTTAAGCACCGGCGAGACCATCGCCTTTTCTCAGCGCAAGCCGATACATCCACTCTCAAACGTGCGGTGGGAGCAGGACGTCCTTTTGTACGAGGCTATTTACGCCAGCTGCTGTGTACCGGTCATCTTTACACCGCCCGCCGCAATGAAGGGTGTTCTGGTGGACGGCGGCGTGACCGATAACCTGCCGGTCAACCTGCTGCTGGCCTGTGACGCGCCTAATATCATCGCTGTGGATATCTCAGAAAACTACGCCCCTGTCGACGGCGAGGGGATTTTTGAAATTGCCTCCCATTCGCTGTCGGCTATGAGCCGGCGGCTGCGGGACTGCACCGTGCGGGGCGAACGGCTGCTTATCCGGCCCAAGCTGCCGGAGGAAGCCGGGCTGTTCACCTTTTCGCTCATGTCCGACTGCATTGAGGCGGGCTACACCGCCACCCGCGAGCTGACCGACCTGATATATGCCCTCGCCAAATAAAAAGCTGCCGCATCTCGCGGTAAAATAGAATCAGGCAGCGAAAGCGCACTGGCTTTTGCCGCCTTTTTCTGATCATACGCACCGCACAGCGCTTTTATAGCCATCCCAGCCATTTTTTCGCCAATTGCCATCGTCGTCTTTCTTTTAGGGCAGAAGCCCCTGCATCTTCTCGCTGAATCGTTAAAAAAGGCGTTCCCCTGTGCCACTGCTCTATTCAACATCAACATTAAAGTCATTACCCTTTACGGCTACTCCGGCTATCTGCTTTATGCCTGCGCACATTGCCGGCTTTGGGGTGTAGAAAGCGTACCGCTCTGTTCGTAATTCCCGTCGGGTATGGGTATCAGTGCCCGATGCGTCTGTTGCGCGGCTCTGAAAAAAGCATGGAGATACACCAAATTCCCGCCACCGCAACCAGTGTATAGAC
>JAEWYJ010000289.1 GCA_023395695.1 Bacillota bacterium
GCCCATCATCATATCGAGCACCTTTTGGTTCACCGATTTAAAAAAGAAGACCAGCGACGCGCCGAGCGCTGTGACGCCGTATGTAAACAGCGTCGCTAAAAGCCCCTGGTAAACCGGGGACAGCGAAGCAAACCAAGACAATTTCATCCCTCCGAACATAAAGCTTTTCATGTTAGCTTATGCGCGCAGAGAGGTTCTTGTTACGGCGGCGCTTTTGCCGGCGCACGGACAGCGCCAACAACAAATCGGCAGGGCTGCGACAACATTAAACGCAGCCCTGCCGATTTTTTACGACTTCACAAAAATCGACCTAACCGTATTAGGGCCATTTTTATGGAATGACAAACGCGTTAGGCTGCTTTTTTCTTCTGCCAGATCACCCACAGCATGGTGGCAATGCACAGCGAAGAATAACAGCCCGAGATCATACCGAAGATCATCGGAATTGAAAACGACAGAATAGAGGTCACATTATACAAATAAGCGACAATTGAAACGACAACCATTGAGCAAACGGTGGTAATGCTGGTCATCAGTGAACGGGTAAACGACTGGTTCAGGCTCAGATCCATCAGCTCTTCAATAGGCATGGCATTGCCATAAATGCGTTTATTCTCACGCACGCGGTCGTAGATGACAATGGTATCGTTCAGCGAATAACCCAAAATAGTCAGGCATACCGCAATAAAGTTGGCATTGATTGAAATGCCAAACAGTGCAAAAACAGCAAAAACCATAAGCAGATCGTGTATCAGCGCGACCACTGCGGTGATGCCCGCCGACCAGCCGCCTATTTTTTTAAACCGCAGACTGATATAAATAACCATCAACAGCGAAGCAAACGCCACAGCCGTCAGGCTCTTAATCAAGAATTCCTTACCGATGGTGGGGCTGACAACACTGACCGAAGACGTGGCAAGGCTATTCCCCTTGTACTTTTCGACCAGCGTGGCGGCCAGCTCTGCCTGCTTATCCGCATTGAGCCCCTCGCTGGTGGGCAGCGAAACAACAAAGTTTTGTCTGCCGGATGCAATATCGGTGGATTGCTGGAGCGAAACCTTCTGCCCTAAAACCGATTCGACCGTCTGCTGAAACTCAGCCTGGTCAATATCGCCGCTGTAAGAATAGGTGATGAGCGCACCGCCCTTGAACTGAATGTCCAAATCCACGCCGAGCAGCATGGTGCCCACCAGCATAACGGCAATAAGCACAATGGATAATCCAAAATAAATTTTGCGGTTCCCGTAAAAATGAATATTCCACTTTTTCATCAGTTTTTACCTCCGTACAGCGCGGGATTACGCATGGCGCTGAAGCGTGAGACCGACTTAAGCAGCAGCTTGGAGACGAACACGCCCATAAGCAGATTCAGAATAACGCCGACGAGCAGCGTATAGCCAAAGGAGTAAATGGTTCCGGAGGCCGAAACGCCGAACATGAAGAACACCGGCGAAAGCAGGCGGGCAAACAGGCTGTCCGGCGGGCCGAAGGCGCCCATTAGAATAATCGATACGATAATAACGGTCACATTGCCGTCCAGAATGGCCGTAAAGGCACGCTTAAAGCCCGAATCTACCGCGGCGTCGATGGAACGGCCGTTGGCCAGCTCCTCCTTGATGCGTTCGGCGGTAATGATGTTGGCGTCAACGCCAAAGCCAATGGCCAGAATGATGCCCGCAATGCCGGGCAGCGTGAGGGTAAAGGACGGAAACACCGCAAAAAAGCCGGTGATCGATGCGACCATGAGAATAATCTGTCCGGTCAGCGCCATCATCGCAACAAAGCCCGGCAGGCGGTAAAGCGACAGCATAATCAGCCCCACAACGGCAAACGCAATGGCGCCCGCCATCAGCATGGCATCCTTGGCGCCAAGGCCCAGCGTCGGGGAAATGGTGTTGTAATTCTCGGTAATCAGCGCAAAGGGCAATGCGCCGCCGTTGATCTTGTTGGCGAGATCCATCGCACTTTTGGCGTCGAAATTACCCGAAATGGTAGCAACGCCGTCGGCGATCTGATCGCGCACAACCGGCGCCGAAATACGGGTTTCATCCATCCAGATCGAAATCTGCTGCCCAATCAGCTTTTTGGTTGCCGAGGAGAACTTCTCCTTGCCGGACTCCTTAAGCTTGAGCTCCACCATATGGACGCGCGCGCCGCGCTGATCCTGCGTGTAAACCGCAGAGGCCGATTCAACATCGGCGCCGGTTAGCACAATATTATCCTTGGTGTCTCCCGCGGGCAGACCCATCGCGTCAATCTCATCAAGCTCGCGGAAGGTCAGATTAGCGGTGGCGCCCAGCTCGGCAATTGCCTGCTCCGGGTTGAATTCGGTTTCATCCGCCTTCCACGGGAAGCGCACAATAATGCGGTTCCTGTCGTAGTCGGTATAAACCTCGCTATCGGTGATGTTCTGGCTTACAAGTCTGATCTGAATGATCGACTCGGCGGCAGCCATCTCCTCCCGCGTTGCGGTCACGCCCTCGGGTGGGGAGAAGGTAACGTCGACACCGCCGCGGATATCAATACCCCAGCGCACGTCGTTAATGCCTTTGATTTGGGTTGTGGTGATGTCACCATAGGTGCTTGAAACGCCGGCAACTGTCAGATAGCCTATTGCCGCGATCAGCAGCACGATGATGAAAAATACCGGTTTTCCAACCTTTTTCACAATCTTGCCTCCAGTTCGTGTTTTATACTGTTGTCCCATTAAAAAGCAAATAAATCCACACAAATATATTTTTGCCCCACAGGCCACAAAAAGTACGCCCGGTGTCCGCCAGCGGCAGAGGTAAAGCGAGACAAAATGCGCTGCAAAGCCGTTTGCTCCTTAGTGGAAGGCCAGTATTCGTCGGTTCGCGCCGTCAGTGACGGCGGATGGAAACCCGGATTTACCACACCGGCCCGCCTGCAATACCGGCAGGTCAAAACCGCTTAAAATACCGTTTCCCTTACGACGTCAATAACTTTTATTATAGAATAATGCCGCTAGAATGTCAACGCTGCTTTTGCGGATCCGGGCTGTATCCAACCGGTATACGGCTACCGGCCCGAACAGCCTTTTTACGCATTAAACTTTCAGCTCTGCTTTTACGCCAAGAAGCGCCTCATTTAATTTGAGCATCGGCCCAATATACTCCGCCAGATACTCGGTCACCTGTTCGGGCGCACGCCCCACAAACAACGCGGGGTGCATCACCTGTGAC
>JAEWYJ010000028.1 GCA_023395695.1 Bacillota bacterium
TTACAAGTCGGAGGCCGAGCGGATGGGCTACGACCTGTTCGCCTATGCCGATTTAACCGGCAAGGCGACGCTGTTCGACGGCAGTCTGACCAAGAACGATGTCGCCGACCGAGAATTTTTCCAGCAAGCTAAAGCGGGAGAGGTGTCCTTATCCGACCTGATGTTCAGCAAAACCGACGGCAAGCCGGTTGTCGTCTTTGCGGCGCCGGTGCGGATTCATAACCGCGTTGTGGGCGTGCTTTATGGGCGCAGGGACGGTCTGATGCTCAGTAACATCAGCGCAGGCATCACTTATAAAAGCACGGGCTATGCCTATGTTATGAATAATCAGGGAACCATTATCGGGCATCCGGACAACAGCCTGGTTTTAGATCAGTACAATGTCTTTGAGCGGGCGCAGCAGGACGCCACGCTGAACCAGTTTGCTGAATTTACCACTCAGATGATGGCAAGCGGCATGGGCAATGGCGACTATTTTTACGGCGGCGTCAATAAAATTGCGGGCTATGCCCCAATTGAGGGCAGCCAGTGGATGATGGTGCTGACGGCCGAGCGCCGCGAGGTATTGCAGAGCGTCACCGATTTAACGTGGCTCCTGCTGCTCCTCTGTGTGATTATCACGGCTGTGGGTGTTGCGGCAACCTATGCTGTCAGCGCCCAGATTGCCAACCCGATTAAAAAAATTACGGCGGCGGCACAGCAGATTGCCAACGGTAATTTTGACGTTTCGCTGTCGGTCAAAACCCAGGATGAAACCGGCCGTCTGGCGCAGGCCTTTGGGCTGACCATTGAGCAGCTGGTCAATTACCAGGGATACATTGACGAAACCTCTCAGGCGCTGCTGGCCGTGTCACAGGGTAATCTGGCCGTCGCGCTCCAACGCGACTATACCGGGCAGTTTAAACAGCTCAAGGACAATATGGAGGCTATGCTTGGCAGCCTGAACGCCACAATGATAAAGATTAACCAGTCGGCAGCCGAGGTGGACAGCGGCGCCGACCAGGTCTCAACCGGCTCGCAGGCGCTGTCTCAGGGCGCCACCGAGCAGGCCAGTGCCATTGAGGAGCTTTCGGCCTCGCTGGAGGAGGTGACGGCGCAGATCCGAAAGAATGCCGAAAATGCCAAGCAGGCCCACCAAAAAGCCGATTTTGCCGGCAGAGAGCTGCGCGGCAGCAACGACAAGATGCGCGAGACCGTCGCGGCAATGGAGCAGATTGCCCACAAGTCGGTTGAAATATCCAAAATTATCAAGGTAATTGATGATATCGCCTTTCAGACCAATATACTGGCGCTCAACGCTGCGGTTGAAGCCGCACGTGCGGGCGCGGCCGGCAAGGGCTTTGCCGTTGTAGCCGACGAGGTGCGCAACCTTGCGGGCAAATCGGCCGAGGCAGCCAGAAACACAACTGTGCTGATTGAAGAAACGATTGCAGCGGTACAAAACGGCAACAGCCTTTCCGCTGCCACAGCCAAATCTCTGGAGCAGAGTGCGCATGAAACCCAGTCCGCAATTGCGCTTATCGATAAAATTGCAGTAGCCACACAGGATCAGGCTACGGCCATTGTGCAGATTAATCAGGGTGTTGAGCAGATTTCGTCGGTGGTGCAGACCAACGCCGCCACCGCACAGCAGAGTGCCGCCGCCAGCGAAGAGCTGTCGAGCCAGTCCAGCCTTTTGGAAGGATTGATCGCCCAATTTAAGCTCAGGGATATTGCTTCGTCCTCCTGTTCGGACAAGAATGCGGCACCGCCTTTGCAGCCGGCGCATTTACACACTACTCCGGTCGCGGGCAGCGGCACGGGTAAATATTTTTAAGCGGCATCAATAAAAGCCGCAGGGCCGCTACCTCAACGGGGCGGCCCTGCTTATTATGCGAACGGTATAAAAGCCGGCGCGTAGAGGATGGGTTAAAAGTAAAAAGACGCACCTGTATCAAACCTCTGCGGCAGGCCCTATATTCGTGACACCATCGTATTTGTATGCTATAATTTTTATAATATGCCCTTCTGTGATCAGGCGGGCAAATGCGGCGGCATTGCCGCCTTAAAACAAGATAAAGGAGCGATTTAAAGATGGAGATTGTATCCCCGCGGTACGCAGGAACAAACAAGGGACATTACAGCCCCGGCATGCTCTCAAACGGCATGCTGTATATATCGGGTCAGCTGTCTATAGACCCCGATACCCGCCTTCTACCTGAGGGTGGCATTGCGGCGCACACCATACTGGCGCTTAAAAACATGGAACGCGTGCTCCTTGAGGCGGGCCTGACCAAAAACGACGTGGTACAGTGCCGTGTCTACGTAACCGACGTGGCGCTGTGGGACGATGTAAACGCCGCCTATGCCGAATTTTTCGGCAGCCATAAACCCGCCAGAGTTATTGTGCCGGTACCGGCGCTTCACTTTGGCTGCATGGTGGAAATAGAGGCCGTTGCACAGGTGCCTGCGCTATGAACTACACCTGTTCAAAATGCGGCGCCAAGGCGCCGGTAACAACCCGCGCCCCCAAATGCGGCTGCGGCGGACTGTGGCAGCTCGACTTTACCCCGCCCGCCTTTGACGCAGGGCTGATTGACAAGAACTGCTGGGGGCTTTTCCGCTACCGCGCGTTCATGCCACTTATCGACGAAAGCTGGCGGGATATTTCACTGGGAGAGGGCATGACCCCCGTTGTGCCGTTTGACGGCGACCTGCTGCTTAAAATGGATTATTTTATGCCTACGCTCTCCTTCAAGGACAGAGGCGCAGCTGTGCTGATTGCACACTGCAAAGCCATCGGCGTTGACTCGGTGGTGCAGGACAGCAGCGGTAACGCGGGCAATAGCGTCGCAGCCTACTGCGCCAAGGCCGGCATTGCCTGCGAGATTTTTGTTCCCGAGGGCACCTCGCCCAAGAAGATTGACATGATTCGTGCGCATGGGGCAGCGGTCAACATTGTGCCGGGCTCGCGCGACCACTGCGCCGATGTCTGCCGCGCCAAAGTGGATAACGAAGGAAAATACTACGCCAATCACGTCTACAATCCTTTTTTCTACGAGGGCACCAAAACCTATATCTACGAGATTTACGAGCAGCTGGGCCGCATTCCGCACAATATTTTTGTGCCGCTGGGCAACGGCACACTATTTATCGGCGTGATCAAGGCGCTTGAGGAGCTTTTAGCCGCCGGTATCCTTGGCAAGATGCCTAACGTCGTCGCGCTGCAAAGCGAGCGCTGCGCCCCCATTGCGTCGGCGGCCGAGCAGGGGTTACCCGCCCCGGCGGCTGTGACGGTGTCGCCCACGCTGGCCGAGGGTATCGCCATTGGCGTACCGATGCGCGGGGAGGAGATTCTGGGCTACATCCGAAAATACAACCTTAAGGT
>JAEWYJ010000096.1 GCA_023395695.1 Bacillota bacterium
CAACTACCCCGACCCGACGCTGATTGAGTCGGCCGAGGAACCGTTTATCAAGGCCAGCATCTTCACCCCCGCGTCCTATATCGGCAGCATCATGGAGCTGTGCCAGACCCGGCGCGGCATCTATATCGATACCAAATATCTTGACACCGACCGCGTCGAGCTGCACTACCGCCTGCCCCTGAACGAGGTGGTTTACGATTTCTTTGACGCGTTAAAATCCCGCACCAAGGGTTACGCCTCGTTTGACTATGAGCTGGCGGGCTACGAGCCCTCAAAGCTTGTCAAGCTGGACATTCTTCTCAACGGCGAAACGGTTGACGCGCTCTCGTTCATCGTGCATGCCGACGGGGCCTACCCCCGCGCGCGGCGCATGTGTGAGAAGCTCAAGGACACCATTCCGCGCCAGATGTTTGAGGTTCCGGTGCAGGGCGCCATCGGCGGCAAAGTCATCGCGCGCGAGACGGTGCGGGCGATGCGCAAGGACGTTTTGGCCAAGTGTTACGGCGGCGACATCACCCGTAAGAAAAAGCTGCTTGAAAAACAGAAAGAAGGCAAGAAGCGCATGCGCCAGGTCGGCTCGGTCGAGCTGCCGCAGGAGGCGTTCATGTCGGTTCTGAAGCTGGACGAATGACGGCGGGGGTTTATTTGCATGTCCCGTTTTGCGCCGCCAAATGTCCCTACTGCGACTTTTATTCCCAGCGCGGCCAAGAAGCCGACTACGACCGTTACCTTGCCGCCATGCTCAGGGCAATAGCTTGCTTTGACGGCCGCCTTGAGGCCGATACCCTGTATTTTGGCGGCGGAACGCCGGTGCTGCTGGGCGCGGAGCGCCTGATTACACTGTTAAATGCAGCACGCGACCGCTTTGGCAGCGGTCAGACCGAAATTACTTTGGAGGCCAACCCCTGTGCTGTCGATGAGCCGATGCTGCGCCGGCTGGCCGAGGGTGGCTTTAACCGCATCTCCTTCGGCGTGCAGTCGATGAACGACAGTACGCTGCGTGTGTTGGGCCGCCGCCACACCGCCGAACGCGCCTCAGAGATGCTTTGGGCCGCACACCGCGCGGGTTTTGCCCATATTTCCGCCGACCTGATGCTGGCGGTACCGGAACAGTGCATCGAAGAAATTGAGGCTTCAATAAAGGCGCTGGCCGCACTCCCGGTCGACCACCTGTCGGCCTATCTGCTGAAGCTGGAGCCGGGTACCGCTTTTGCAAACCGATACGCCGAGCCGGACGAGGACTTTGCCGCCGACTGTTATCTTAAAATGGTGGAAAGCTGCGTACAGCAGGGCTTTTTACAGTACGAAATTTCAAATTTCGCAAAAAACAAAAGCGCCCAAAGCCGCCATAACCTTAAATATTGGCGCTGCCGGCCCTATCTGGGCATCGGCCCTGCCGCGCATTCCTTTTATAACGGCAGGCGCTTTTATTTCCCGCGAAATTTTGCCGCTTTTACCGCGGCGGCCAACCCGTGGGCCGTCACGGTTGACGACGGTCCGGGCGGGGACGAGGCTGAGCGCCTGATGCTGGGGCTGCGTCTGTCGGGGGGCGTCCGGTTTGACGATTTTCCCGACGCCTTTACGATACGAATGAAGAAAAAAGCCCCGTCGCTCGCCGCCGCCGGCCTGCTTATTGCAGCCGATAACGGCATCAGGCTTACCACAAAGGGCTTTTTACTCTCCAACGCGGTGATCGCCGCCCTGTTGTCATAACCTTTAACCGATGCCGAAAGGGGGAAATCGATAATGCCTTCCGTCAAAACAGAATGGATTGCGCTGGTATATTCGGTTCCCGCCAGCCCTACAAAGGCCCGCGTCTTTGTCTGGCGCAGACTGCGTGCCTTGCGCGCGCAGGCGCTGCGCCCCGGCATGGCCCTTTTACCCAATAACAAGGAAAGCATGGCTTCCCTTGAAGTGCTGTGTAAAAAAATACAGGATTTTTCAGGCGATGCGGTGCTGCTGGAGATGAACTTTATCAGCCCCGCTGAAAACGAGGCGATGCGCCGCCGCTTTGCCCACGCGGACGAAGACGATCTGCGTGCAACGCTCAAGGAATGCGCCGAGCTGCTGGAGCGCATGAAGCGCACCACCGACCCCGATGTTCGGGCCGCCATCGAAAAGGCCCTGAACAAAAAGCTTAATCTCGTTCGCAAATCCTCGACCGATGCAATGAAACGGCAGGCCGACGAGTTTGAACAGGCGGTCGGCACACTGTTCGATACGCTGCGCAGCCTGCCCGCGGAATTTGCCGCCATGCTGCACCCCGAAAAATAGAGGACATGTTATGAACCTGTTTTTTGTCCCCGAAAGAGCCAGAGAAGAATTCAGCCGGCTGCTGGCCTGTGTCAACGGCTGTCGGGTAGAACATATCGTATCACAGGGGCATTGCTCCCCCGCCAGCTTTTGGTACGACCAGGCCGAAGACGAGCTGGTCTGCCTGCTTTCGGGCAGCGCGCTGCTGCGCTTTGAGCAGTGCCAGGTTTTTTTAACTGCTGGGGATACAGTTTTTATTCCCGCGCATAAAAGGCATCGCGTCGAGGCCACAAGCCGTGATCCGGCCTGTGTCTGGCTGTGTATATTCGGTCAATTTGATCAAACTACAATACAGGAGAACCCGTTATGAAAATTTCTGAAATCTGCCGCAAAAAGCCATTAACCTTTTCGCTTGAGATATTCCCGCCCAAGCGCGACCGCCCTGTAGAAAGCCTTTACGCAACGATGGATCGCCTCTCGTCGCTAAAGCCCGATTATATCAGCGTAACCTACGGCGCGGGTGGTTCGCAGGCACAGCAACAGGTCACCTGCGCGCTGGTATCCCATATCCAGAATAATTGCGGAATCACACCGCTGGCCCACCTGACCTGCATCAATTCCACCCGTGACCAGGTGGATGCCATGCTGGCGGCGCTTGAGCACGAAAAGATTGAAAACGTGCTGGCGCTGCGCGGCGACCGCGTACCGGACGCCGCACCCTCGCCGCATTTTATGCATGCGACCGACCTGATAGCGCACATTAACCACCGCGGCGGCTTTGACATTGCCGCAGCCTGCTACCCGGAGGGACACCCCGACAGCGATAACGCCGAGCAGGATATTCAATATCTTAAGGAAAAGGTTGCGCTGGGCGCATCGCATCTGGTGTCGCAGCTCTTTTTTGATAATGAAGATTTTTTGCGTATGGCCGAGCTGTGCGATAAAGAAAATATTAAGGTGCCGATCAAGGCCGGCATTATGCCGGTGGTCAACGCCAAACAGATTGAGCGTATGGTGTCGCTCTGCGGCGCCAAGCTGCCGCGGAAGTTTGCCAAAATTATGGCGCGCTATGGCTCAAATCCGCAAGCGCTGTTTGACGCGGGCCTATGCTACGCCACCGAGCAGATTGTCGACCTGATTACCAGCGGTGTTTCGGGCATTCATCTTTACACAATGAACAACCCCGTTATCGCCGAGACGGTTCACAAGAGTATTGCAAATATTCTGGCCTCGGCCAACGGTGAGACGCCGTGAAGCTGCCGCTTTCCCGCCCGCTGGCCGTCGACCGAAGCGAGGCGCTCCGGTACCTCCGAAGCCGGGAGGACGCGTCGCTGGCCGGCGACCTGACCAGTGCCGCCGATAAAATACTGGCCCTTGCCACCCCTGCCGCCGCCGCGGTTGTGCTACCGCTATGCCAACAGGCGGACGGCCAGCCCGTCTGCGGCGGACTGATGCTGCCGGGCCGGGCCATCGCCCGGCATTTGTCCGGCTGCGGCCGCTGTATGC
>JAEWYJ010000296.1 GCA_023395695.1 Bacillota bacterium
GTTTTCTGCTATGCCGGTCGTGTGTGCAGCACTGGAATGCGCCTGTTATAAAAGCGTTATATCATTCGTTTGCCAATGCTGATAATACGCCCGTATCGCATCCATCAGCGTCAGGGCCAGCGGGGCCAGACAGGTATTGGTTTTGTAGCAGAACGACAGCGGAATGTTGAGATCGGCCGAGCGGGTATCGAAGAAAATCAGGCCCGGGTAGTTGGCGGCATCCTTTACGCCGGTCTCAACCAAAAAGCAAAAGCCCAGGTCGGCCGCGGCCAGCTGCAGTGCGGTGTGGTTGTTTGTGGTGCTGAGCCTGTCCGGAAAAACGAGCAGATTCTTCTCCAGAAAATTACTGACGTGCCGCCCTACCGTCAGCGTCCGGTTCAGTGAAATAAATCGCTGCGTTTCAAGCAGCTTCATATCCAGCGGCAGCCCCTTGGCCCGCATTGCCATAAGGGCCTGCGCCACGCAATTGTCGCGGTGCATCACCAAAAGAATACGCTCATAGCTGATGGTCTCGGTGACAAAAGCGTCGGGCGCACCGGTTACCGACGTGTTCATAACGGCAAAGTCGGCCTTCCCGTCCTGAAGCAGCGCATACAGCTCGCTGACCGGATATTCGTGGAGGTTTATCTGGGCGTGCGGATGCGCGCCAAGAAAACCGGGGAGAATTTGCGGCAATAAGATAGAGCCGCGCCAGGTTCCCAGCCCGAGGTTGACAGTTTGGCTGCGCGAGGAATTCAGGCTGCCAAGCCCGGCCTGAAACTTCTGGTACAAATGGTTGCTGTTTTCAAGATAGCTTAAATACATCTGTCCGCCTTGTGTCAGCGCCAGCGGGTTCTGAGAGCGGTCGAATAACCTGACGCCCAGCATTTCCTCCAGCTTGGCAATGTGCTGGCTGAGTGAGGGCTGTGAGATGAACAGCTTTTCAGCCGCGCGGGATATGTTGTGCTCCCGCGCTACCGTAAGAAAATATTCGGGGTTCCGATTGACAAACATGTAAGAGCGCCCACCTTTCCCAACGGCCGGACGCGATGCATCTTATGCCGCTTTAAAACCAGAATACATAGGAATATGCCTATTGTCAAATGCCGGGGCAGAAATTTTGAGAGACGGTATAGCTGACCAATTAACGGAATAGCAGCATATTTTTCTGCTGCTTTAATTACACATAGTCTTTTATCTATGGCACAATAGGAAAAGCCGTCTTTTACAAGACCGTTGCACCGTGGTACCGTTAATGTGAGCAAGCGGCGATGAACGCCGCCGGAAGGGGATTAACGTTTATGGCCCACATTTTGATTACTGAGCAGATTGATTCTGTCGGCCCGTCCCTGCTGGAAGACGCGGGACATACCATTATCCGTATGGCGACAAGGGAGCAATCTGAGCTGGCAGAAAAAATAAAGGACGCCGATGCGGTTATTGTGCGCATTCTCGACCTGCCTGCCGATATCATCTGCAATGCCCCGAGGCTGAAAATTATCGCCAAGCACGGCGTCGGCCTCGATAATATTGACCTGAACGCGGCAAAGGAGGCCGGCGTGGCGGTGACCGTTACACCCAATGCAAACAGCCTTTCGGTTGCGGAGCACACCGTGACGCTTATGCTGGCTCTGTCAAAGAATATTCCGCAGGTGCCCAACCGCTACCGGGAGATTGGGTTCGCCGCCAAGAATTGTGCGCCCGGCGTGGAGGTTTCGGGCAAGACGCTGGGTATTATCGGCTGTGGGCAGATCGGCAGCCGTGTTGCCAAAATAGCGGTTGGCGGGTTTGACATGCGGGTTTTGGTCTATGACCCTTACATAACGCAGGCGCCGGCAGGCTGCGAGCTGGTTTTGGAGCGTGACGCTGTCTTTAAGACGGCAGATTTTGTTACGCTGCACTGCGCGCTTTGCCGGGAGACCTTCCACGGCGTAGGGGAGCGGGAGCTGGCGCTGATGAAGCCGGACGCCATTTTTATCAACTGCGGACGCGGGCCGCTGGTGGATGAGAACGCGCTGATAGCGGCGCTGAGCGAACAAAAAATCCGCGGCGCGGGTCTGGACGTTACCGAAAAGGAACCCTGCGACCCCGGCAGCCCGTTGTTCTCAATGCCAAACGTCATACTGACACCCCATTACGCCCCGACCACGGTGGAGGCTGCCGCACGCGTATCCCAAATTGCGGCGGAAAATGTGGCCGCTTTTTTAAACGGCGGCACCGTTGTGGGCCGAATTGTTTAATACCTGATTATAAAAGGAGAGATGTACCATGAGACTTGCGACTATCCGGAAAAACGGCGCGGAAATTGCCGGCATTGTTACCGCCGCCGGCGTATTCCCCATCGCCGCGCTTAACGCCGCCAAGGGAACGGCGTGGGAAACCGAGCTGTTCCAACTGATCTGTGCCGGGCAGATACCGGGGCTAACCGACTGGTATAATGCGGGTGGTAGCGCGGAGCTTGATCGCCTGCCCGGCGTTGTACCGTTTAGCGAGGTTGTTTATGGCCCGCTTTACCGTAACCCGCCGCGCATCTTTGGCATCGGCCTCAACTATGTGGATCACGCCGGAGATTTGGGCGAAAACGCGCCGGTTGGCTTTCCGGGCAGCTTTTATAAGCCTGCCTCCTGCATTACCGGCCCCGGTTGCGATATTAAAATTCCGGCACTGCCCGAGGCGCAAAAATCGACCGCAGAGGCCGAGCTGGGCATAATTCTTGGCAAGGCCTGCAGGTTTATTGAAGAAAAGGACTGGAAGGATTATATCGTCGGCTATACCACCATCTTGGACATGACGGAAGAGTCCATTTTACGGCAGAACCCGCGCTTTCTTACGCTGGTCAAGGGCTTTGACACCTTTTTCAGCTTTGGCCCCCAGCTGGTCACCCCCGACGAGGTGGAGGATGTACTCGATCTTGAGGTGCAGTCGGTTCACAACGGAGAAATCCACGCTAAAAACACGGTCCGCAATATGACGCACAAGCCGGCCCGGCTGGTCAGCCTCGTGTCCCATATGCAGGGCTGGCTGCCTGGCGACGTTCTTTCAACCGGAACGCCCCGTGCCTTTCATATTCAGGACCAAGACGTGGCCGAATGCCGTATTTTTGGCCCCAACGGCTTTGAAATGGCGCCGCTTGTAAACCCTGTCGTCGACCTGAAGCTGCACCCCGAAAAGCAGTAATATTAAGGAGGTTTATAGCATGAAAACGGTATTTACACTAACGTCCTCCGAGTCCCGGCGGCTAATTGCCAAGGCGGTTGTCCAGATGCCCGAGTTTAAGGCAGCCTGGGAATCGGCCTATCTGCTGCTGGCCGGCGGCACAACCAACGCCTTTATCGCACAGGAAATAGGCTACGACGCAGAGCCGGCCCGATGTACGGTGGGGTTAAGCACCGACGGTTTGCTGTGTGTGACACATCCTGCCAGCCGCAAGGGCTTTCCGAACGTCTTTTATAAAGGCGAGCCGTCAGATAAGGCGCTCAACGACGCGCTCTGCGATTTTCATGCCGAGACCATTGTCATTAAGGGCGCCAATGCCGTCGACATGCAGGGTAATGTCGGTGTTGTCACCGCCGGTTTTGACGGCGGCACCATCCCCCGTATTATTGGGCCGGTAACCTCTAACGGCCTAAAATATATTACGCCGGTGGGTCTTGAAAAGCTGGTGCCTTCGGTACCTGAGGCATGCCGGGCGGTAGGCGCGCGCAGTATAGATATTCCGATGGGCGCCGATTTTGGTATGTACTGTCTTTCGAATACCCTTGTGGTTACCGAGCTTACGGCCATTAAGATGCTGTTTGACCTTTCGGGCGTTCTGGTTTGCTGCGGCGGCGTCGGCGGTAACGAGGGCGCCGTCACCCTTGCCGTGGAAGGGGACGAGGCTCCGGTCAGAGCGCTGGTGGCGTATCTTGAAAACGAAATTAAGGGCGAACCGCCGGTTGGCGGCAATAAGGGCATCTGCGCCGACTGTCGCTATAAGCGCTGTCGCTACAACGGGCTTGAGGCAAAGGCGCTGCCCGACTGGATGAAGAAAAGGGGTATTGAGCAATAGCGCGGCTTCGGGTAGAAGCTGCGGGCGGGCATTCGTGAACGCAGGGGCTAATATAGTCAAACCACCGGAAAACCAAAACGTCTTGACGGACTACAAGCAGGGCAATTTAGCGTGCAAAGGCAAACGTCATCTTGCTTGCATGCAGTTGAACTTAAGCATGACAACGTATTCGAATCAATAAGAACCCGTACTCAAGAAATATGACTACTTGCCGATAAGAGATAAAGAAACATATCGGAGGTGTAGGGATGGGGTATCCAAGCGACCTGACAGACAGGCAATGGGAACAGATACGTAGATTTTTTGAAGGTGAAAACCGGGGAAAGCATCTGTGCAAACACAGTAAGCGAGAGCTGATGAACGGCGTACTGTATGTGGTTAAGATCGGCTGCCAATGGCGGCAACTACCGCATGATTTTCCTCCATACACAACCGTATGGAATTTCTACCGACGCGTCCGCATCAAGGGTTTATGGAACAAAATACTAACTGAATTAGTAAAAGTGTCTCGTGTGGCTGCCGGACGGAGTGAAACGCCAACCTATGCGCTGATAGATTCTCAAAGTGTAAAAACAACCGGAGCAGCCGACGAGTGCGGCATTGACGGAGGAAAAAAACAAAAGGGCGAAAGCGGCATATCATAACAGATATCATGGGACACCTGCTGGCTGTGGTTGTTCACGCCGCCAATATTCATGACACGGTCTCAGG
>JAEWYJ010000297.1 GCA_023395695.1 Bacillota bacterium
TCGCTGACATCGAATATTCTGCCGTTTATTCCCGGCGGCAGCGTCATCTCCGCCCCCCGCAGCCTGATTCAATATGTGGCGACCGAATACGGTGTGGCAAAGCTTTCGGGCCTGTCGCTGCGCGAGCGCGCAGAGGCGATGACCGCTATTGCGCACCCTGATTTCAGGGCGGAATTGACACGCTACGCACAGGAGAACTTCAAATAATTCAAGCCGCCGGACTCCGGCAACTTGAAACGCGCCTCTGAACAAGCGGACGTATTTTTTGTACCGCAAAACAGCGCCCCACCCTGTCTTGCTTTTCTATTGGTATGGCTATATGGCAAAACAAAAGCTACACGCTATCCCCAAAGGGAGTGGCATGTAGCTTTTGTTTTTAAAAGAGGTGGAATATTTATGCAGCCCACCCTTCGGCCCGTTTTTAGCGCTGCCTGAGCAGCAGCGCCAGATAGGCTGCCGCCGCATATTCGCGCGGCAGCAGCCCCGCCAGAATACGCACCGCCTCGCCGTCCTTTTCCTCCCGCAGCATAAGCTGTGTAATAGAGGCCGACATGCTGCGCGGCTCCATTGATTGCAGCGCCGCCGCAAGAATACGCTTGATATCCTCTCTGGGCTGCAGCTCCAGCGTCGGGAATACGGTAGGCACCGTATGGTACAGCCGCAGCAGCTGGCTGTTGAACTTCTCAAACGTATATTGCTGCTCGGGCGAAATGCCGTAAAGCGCCCCCGCAATTTCCGCCGCACGGCAAAGCTTTTCCTGCGCGTGCTGCTCCCAGCTGGACTTCATCAAAAAGTCGATGGCGGCATCCTTTTCCACTGTGCTGATGGTGCGCACCATCGGATTCTGGGCCAGACCGGCAATGCGCTCCCGCAGCACCGCAAGGCCGCTTGCCAGCGCCTTATGGTTTCTGGCCGCTTCCCCGTGCCCAAAGGTATAATAATAGCCATCCAAACTGCGGAACGCCTTCATTGTATCATAATAGCCCAGACGCCGGTTACGGGCAAATATGTTTTTATCGAACTCAAACACCGCGCCCAAATCCCAATAGGAGCGGATGCGTATAATCTCTGCGCCCTGCTCGGCCGCTGGCTCGCGCACAAAGCCGATGCCGTCCAAATCTACCGCGACAATGTGGCTGGCGCCCTGTGCAAGGGCAAGATTAATCGGCACATTGTCATAATAGCCGCCGTCAATATAGCGCACCCCGTCGATTTCATAGGGCGAAAAGACCGGAAAACAGGATGACGATGCCATAAGATAACGGTAAAGCATCCCGTTGGGAATCTCCTCAAGCATCGGCGTGAAGGGGCGCATCGCGGGCAGCTCCACCGTCACAAGACCAAAGCGGGTCGACGAGGCGCGTACCCTGTCCTCATCCACCGCTTCTTTAATAAGCGCTTCGAGAGACGAGGAGTCGACACTGCCCTGCAGCAGCGCGTCGTTGACCGCAAATTTCACCATATCCAGCGCGCTGTTGATGGTGCGGATATTGGTTTTGCGCTCCTCGTGAAAGATATTTTCATATTCGATGCTGTTCCATAGCTCGTCGGCAACCTCAAAGGCATTTTGCACCATGAGCGCGCCGTTAATCGAGCCGATGGACGTGCCTGTGATAATGTCAAATTCCATTCCCAGCTCACGGAACGCCTGCCAGGCCCCCATCTGATAAGAGCCCTTGGCCCCGCCCCCGCCCAGTGCCAGCGCTTTTTTGCCCATGCGAAATCCCTCCCCTTCTAGCGCGTGATATCCATATAATTGACGAGGTTGGCGTTTTTATCCGGCACGCCGGCAATCAGCGGCTTTTTGCAGGTCATCAGCGTTGTAATGCCCGGGCCGTGCCCCATAACGGTGCAGTCGGAATGCACAACAACGCCAATGGAGACCGCACCCGTCAGATAGCCGCGCCCGAAGGTGTTATCGCAGTTTTGCAGCAGCACAATGTCGCCGTAGCGCAGCCGGTCTAATCCGCAGCGGACAATTTCGTCCCAGTCGGCCGTCATCAGGTCGTAGTCGCCGGTATGGCCCGAGCCCATGCCCTGCCCTGCGCCCATGAGATGCGCCGGAACAACGCCAGCGATCGGCACGAGAAGCTGTTGCCCTGCCGCGGACAGCCCCATGCGGTCGAGCAGCGTCGGGTCAATGCCGGTGAGCATAATGTCGGGGAAATCCAGCAGCGCCAGCCCCTGTCCGTAGGCCTTGATTAAGATGCGATCCTCGGGCAGCATCTGCTCCATATCCGCATCTGAGAACCACAGCAGCGTATGCTCAATACCGCCGTGAAAGCCGGTGACAAAGCCGGTGGCGCCCTTAGCCTCGCCCGAGACGACCCGCGCTCTGTTGCCCACGCAGGTCAGCATAACCAGCGCTTCGTTCTCCTTGTCGTTGGGGTTGCTCATGCTCACGCCCGGCTCAACGTGGTCGCACACCTTATCGAACACGCAATCGCCGAGCCTGACATTATAGGTAATGCCGCCGACGCTTGGCAGCACGCGGCTGACGCCGTCGTGGCAAAGCTTGAACACGCCGCTGCGCCCGATGGTGGGGTGATGTATTCTGCCCATAACCGACTGCATAACCAGCCGGTCGCGGTTGTCGCGCAAGGTCATAGTCAAATCCTCCCGTATTGTGGCGGCGTTTTGTCTTGACCGCCGTTTTAATGCTATTTTACTATGCTTCTGCCGAAAAGTCACGCAAAACAGCGCACGGGGACCCCTGCCCACCGGTAAAGCCGTATTTCCGCCATCAAGCGGGTGGAAAATATTTGAAACATATGCTATGATACTGGAACAACAAGCATAATCTGGCGGTGAAATATTTCATGATGGAAAACAAAAAAAGAATACGGACAATTTTCTGGATTATTGT